>VAZQ01000445.1 GCA_005883115.1 Alphaproteobacteria bacterium
CTATCAGCGGTCTGCTCGCGGCGAAGGCCGGCGAAATTCGCCTCGACGGAGCGAGTCTCAAGACCCGGCCGACGCACGTGCGGGCAAGTCTCGGTATCGCTCACGTCCTCGAACGCCGGCGCGTTTTCCCGCACCTGACCGTGCTGCAGAATTTGACGTTGGGGGCCTGGCATTCGGCAGCGAAGGCAGCACGCGCGAGAACCTTGGAACGAGTATTCACGCTGTTTCCACGTCTGTCGGAGTGCAAGAGCCAGCTCGCACGTACCCTTTCAGGCGGCGAGCAGCAGATGCTTGCTCTCGGCCGCGGCCTGATGGCGCTTCCACGGCTGCTCATGGTTGACGAGCCATTCCTCGGGCTCGCACCGCGCGTCGTGGAGCAGATGAAGTCGGTGTTCCAGGCGCTTCAGGCGGAAGGAATCGCAATCTTGTTCATCGAACAAAACGTCCGACTCGCCCTTTCGATGGCGGGCCGCGGTTATATCCTGGAAAGCGGACGCCTCGCGATCGAGGGCGCCGCACCCACCTTAATCAACAGCCCGGAGGTACGACGGATTTTTCTCGGTGGATAAGGGATCAGTTCGAACATGCGCACGCCTGCATGAAGCAGACCTCAAACGGTCTAGAGACCACAGATCGAACCGGTGCCAGTCCCCCATCCGGAGATCGCCCCAGGGGGGAGCACTCGCCTAACTTTTCTTCGGCGACCACCGGTAGGTTTTGGCGCACGCGCCGCCCATCAGCATCGCTCGCTCACTGTCGCTCAGGCGGTCAGTCTTAAGGAAGGGCTCGACGGCCTGCTCGTAGTTGACGACCGCGTATGCGCGAGTCCAGTCCGTGCCCCACAGGCAGCGCTCGAAACCCCAGGCATCGAACACGCGGGCGAGCGGATCCCAGATGTCCGGGAACGGATACGGTTCCCGGGACAGCGTGCAGGCGCCGCTCACCTTGATCACCGCGTTCTTGCGCTTGGCAAGGTCCAGCACCTTCGGCAGGTCGGCCCAGGGCTGCGGCGGGGCGGGTGGCGTGCGAGGCTGCAGGATAGCCAGATGGTCGATGATGAAGCGCGTATCGGGGTGACGGTCGATCACTGCCGTGCCCGCATCCACGTTGCCCCAGCACAGTATGTTGACCGGAAGGTCGTGCTTTACGGCGGCGCGCAGGATCCGATCGAGGCCCGCTTCATTCGGCTCGCGCTTGGGCTCCTTCGTCATCATGATGCGGATGCCGACCGCACCTGGGGTCTGCTTCCAATCGGCGATGACATCACCCACGGCCGGATCATCTGGGTCGACCGGCTTGACGATCGCGAACCGGCCGGGATGGGCGCGTTGCACTTCCACCGCATAACTCGCGTCGTAGCGATACATGGAGAAGGCGGAGATGAAGATCGCGCCGTCGACGCCGACCTTGTCCATCGCCGCCACCATCTCGTCACCGGTAACGTGATCGGGCCAGTTCGGCACACTGTGCCAGGGCCGTTTCGCGGTGTTCGCCTCATATGCGTGGACCTGGGAGTCAATGATCGTCATCGGGGCAACTCCTCAATGGCTAAGCGGAATTCGCTATCGCAACGGGTCGCTTCGAGCAGCAGGAAAATTCAGACAAGCGACAACCGAGCAAGAGCGACCCCGTTGGTAACGGCAGGATGAATTCACTTCGGCCGTTTGGCGTCAACCAGCGCCTGAAGCTTTTCCATCTCGGCCTTCACCGCGGGATTTTGCGCAACGATACTGGTACCGAGAGAAACGAAAGTCTGCATCATCGAGGCCTGCTGCTGCGGCGGCAGCTTGAGAATTTCGCCTTTGTTCGCAACCCATAGCTCGTTTGTCTTCTGGACGTTATTGACGCCCCACGGGAAAGCCTGCTGTTCGGCGGTTCGGCCGGCAGCACGAATCGCCTCCTGCACGTCCTTGGACTGGTTCTGGAACCATGCTTCGTTGATCACATTGACGGTGATGATCTGCGCGAAGTTCAGGTCGGTCACGAATTTCGCGACATCGTAGTATTTAAACGCGGTGAGGATCGGCATGCCGGCAAGCATCCCATCGAGCCCGCCGGACTGAAGCTGCGGAATGACTTCGGTCAGAGCAAGGGGAACCGGGATTGCGCCGATCGCCTTCATCGGTTCGATCTGCAAGGGCGACGCAAATGTGCGCACCTTCATGCCCTTCAAGTCCTCAAGCGTAGGTGCGGGCCGCTTGGTCAACACGACCGTCGGGCTGTTATAGATGGCGCCGGTGATACGAAGGCCGCGATTGAGAAACATTGTCTCCATGTGATCGCGATAGGCGGGGTCATGGATGACCGCGTGAACGTGCTCCGGCGAGGCGAACAGGCCGGGCACGTCGAAAATCTGGAAGCGCGGATCGGTCGGAGTTAGGAAGGCCGTCGGGGTGATGAAGGACTCGATTGTGCCGAGCAGCACGCCGTCCACCATGCGTGGAATGGCGCCAAGCTGGCTCGCCGGATAAATCTCGGTCTTGATCTTATCGCCGATGCGTTTCTGCAGATCGGCGGCGAATAGCTTTTGCCATTCATGCTGAACGTCGTTGATGGTAGCACTAGCAAGCTTCATGACTGTCTGGGCCGCAACCGGCCGCGGCGATGCTAGAACCGCGACGGCAAGGACT
>VAZQ01000446.1:0-3335 GCA_005883115.1 Alphaproteobacteria bacterium
TTGAGGCTTATCTCGATTGCTATTGCAAAGGCCTTAATGAGGCCGGATTGAATGTGACGACATCAGAATGGCGGGACGCCGAGGCGATGGTTCGCCAGCATTCGCCAGAGGCAGGATGGACGCTGGCTGGATGCCCATCCGCGCCTGCAGCAGCAGATCCATATGTCCTGGCCGATGAGGCGGCCAGGCTGATACTGCGGCGGCAGGGCGCCACGAGTCCCGTTCCGCCCACGGTCCATGCCCACGCCTACGAAGTGGCGCTCGCCCCCTGGCGAGAAGAAGCACTCGAGACGTTTTCGCGTCTCGTGGAGCATGGCATTCAACTGCATTTTGTTTCGAATTCCAGCACAACATTCATTACCCGGCGACTGCGAGACCTGTTTGGCGATGGAAATCCAGTGGCAGCCAAGATCTCAGTGCAAAGTGATGCGGGAAAATTCCGGATATGCGAATTGAATTGGGATGACAAAGCTGCTGTATCAGTCGAGGCAAAGCGAAGATTTCAGGCGCTGCCGGTCGCTTATGGGGAAAAACTCCTCACGGAAACCAAGCGACCAATTTATCTAAGACGAGGGGCGTACTTTGAGGCGATCAATCGCGTTTTGGCCGGCGATCTCGACGAACTAACGCAAACGGTATTTTGCGGAGACACTTGGGAGATGGACCTGGCCATGCCATATGCGCTCGGAGCTAAAGTTCATCTTTTGGATCGGGCTGCTCCGTTCGAAACCTACTGCTACGAAAGGCAGGCGGTGGCAGCATACGCAGACCGTGGCAAAACGAGTGCTGATCTCTCCGGGCTGCTTGATTGGCTTTGATTGACTGAAACGTCTTTCGGTCGGTGTGACCGCACGTCATGCTGGCCGCCTGGTCGCGCCACGATTTTCCAGCAAAATTCGCGACCCCATGCCGGAACATGGGGAAGTTCAAATTCGTTCCTCTATCAGCCGACACATCGGCCCGGGCATGGGGCCGGATCGTGACGAGAGGAGTAGTCCATGAATAAGAAGCTCTTATTCAGCGCGGCCACCCTGGCGGGATTGGCAATGGTGTCCACCACGGCGCTGGGGCAGACCTCGGGCTGCATGCCGACAAACTGCCCAAGCGCGGATCAGCCTTCCACCACCGGTCAGGGTCGCGGACAAGTACGGCAATCTCCGGCCGAACAGAAGACGGGCACTTTACACCCGGACACGACTATGAAACCGGCCGACCAAGCGCCGCCGAAAAGCAATCCGAACCGCCGTGGCGAGGAGCCGCGCCGGCCGTCGGCCTCTGATTAGATGGGTGCTGGCGGAGGAAGAGGAACTGGGATCAAACATTCTCCACTCAGCCGGGTTTTTGGGTTCAAGCTACTAAGCGGACATATGCCGCGATCAGCCGCCACTTTCCCAATCTCGGGCTTCTGATGGGCACCGAGTGTCTCCGGTGTCTTCTGATCGCGTGGGAGTCTACTTGCCGCCCGCCAGCATCCTGCACGAGCGAGTGTCAGCTCTCCAAGTAGTTCAGGCGTGCCTGCACCTTCGTCTCGTTGTGGGTGAGCAGTGCTCTTCATCGCCTTCAAACTGAAGTGTAGTGCCGGCGCACCTCGCGGAAAGAGACGAGGCGCTTTTGGCCTTCGTCCCACAGCGCCAGCCGCACACATCTGAGGCTCTGAAGCAGGGTTAGGCGACCGATGCCGTCGAGATCCGGGTGGTCGCGTAGCACGAGCGGCAGCCGGTAATAGGGAATTCGGCTGCACAAATGATGGACGTGGTGAATGCCGATATTGGCGGTGAACCAGCACAAAAGGCTCGGCAGGGCATAGTGAGAGCTGCCGTGAAGCGCCGCCTCTTGCAGATTCCATCCGTGGTCGTGAGCCCATACGGTATTCTCAAATTGGTGCTGAACATAGAACAGCCAGACCCCGGCCGAGGCCGCCAGCAGCATGATCGGCAGATGCACAAGTAGGAATGGACCGATGCCGACGAGCCATATCATCGTGGCGACAAGAGCCGCGATGGCGAGATTGGTTGCGCTGGTGCTGAGCCAGGGCCGCCAACCACTACGCATCAGGCCGACTGGCAGCCGGTGCTGGACGATGAACAAATAGGCCGGGGCCAAGCCGAACATGATGACTGGGTGCCGGTACAAGCGATAGCGCAGCCGACCCCACCGGGACAGCGCGAGGTACTCGTGCACAGTCAGCGTGTCGACGTCCCCGATTCCGCGGCGCTCGAGATTGCCTGACGTGGCGTGGTGAACGGCGTGAGCGCGTCGCCAAAAATCGTATGGCGTGAGCGTCAACACCCCGATCACGCGCCCGACCCAGTCGTTGACCAAACGGCGATGGAAAAAGGCACCGTGACCGCAATCGTGTTGGATCATGAAAAGCCGCACGAGAAAGCCTGCGGCCGGCACCGCGAGCAGCAGGCAGAGCCAGTAGCCTAGATCAAGCGTTGCCCACATCAGAAGCCAGAGCAGAATCAGCGGTCCGGCGGTGATGACGAGCTCGACTATGCTGCGCATCGGGCTCGGAGCGCGATAACGGGCCAGGATCTGTGTCAAGTGGCGGACGTCGCGCGAGACAGGGGTCAAAAGGGAAGTTGTCCTGTTCTTCAAGAAAGCTTTGTCTCGCCATGGCCGATCGGCACCGGCACAAACGGGTGGCTCGGTGTCATTGACGAATAGCGTTTCTGCATTCTCCCGCTGTATCGAAGCTTACTTCAAAGTGGTGAGCAGGGAGGCGCACGCTTGGGCAACGCCGCGCTCGGGCGAGGTCGTTCCGGGGAATGTCGCCCAGCCGCCCTTCTCGATGTAGGAGTCCTGCATCCACGAGCTGACCTTTTTAAGCTCGGCCATGTTTGTCGACGCGTCGGCGGCCTGTCGAAACTTGTCGGCACACATCGGGGCCAGGACCGCCACGACGGCGGCGGCTGCACTTTTTGCCGCGGTTTCCTGCGCAGTGCTTGCCAATGTCCACCCGCCCCAGCCAAAGCCGATGACCACTGTTGCGAGAAAGCCGGCAAACGCGCCCTGCAAGAGACGCGTGCGCGACTCGCCGTGCAGAATCGAAGGTAATTGCATGAGAGCTTCCTTTCGCTCGACGCGTTTCGGAGCGAGGGGCAACGGACACCCCGGATTGGGGTCCGGTCAATCAAAAAGTCGAATTACAAGGCCCAGCCGCGTTGAGCTGGCGCCTCGGTCAAATCAAGCATGCGGCCGTTTGCGAATAGAATCTGTTCAAAATTGACCACCCTGCGATCCACCCTGAAACAAGGCACCGCTCTCGCAAGTCCAAAGTGAGACCTTGCCGAAAGTTTTCGCGCCAGCACCGATCAGCAAATTTTGAACGC
>VAZQ01000446.1:3492-4690 GCA_005883115.1 Alphaproteobacteria bacterium
ATGCGTATCCATCTCGGGTGCGAACTCAGCTTCGACTTTCCACAAACGATGCCGATGATTGCAACGCTCAACGTACACTTCTCGCGTTTCTCCGATCTCGAGCGTCCGGATCATCTGATGACGAAGCCCTCGATCCCGGTGGAAGGCTATCGTGACAGCTTTGGAAACTGGTGCAACCGCCTCGTTGCACCTGCGGGCCGTTTCACCCTCGGCACTGATGCGATTGTTCGTGATCCCGGCGCGTTCGATCCGGTCGACCTGAACGCGCTGCAGCACCAAGTCCAGCACTTGCCGGCGGAAACCCTGCTGTTCCTGCTTGGGAGCCGCTACTGTGAGACCGATCGCCTTTCGGATGAGGCTTGGCGCCTCTTCGGACGTACGCCGCTCGGCTGGCCGCGCGTGCAAGCCATCTGCGACTTCGTGCACAACCACATCACCTTCGGCTACGAGCATTCCCGCGCCACCAGAACCGCGTCCGAAGCATACGTAGAGCGCCACGGCGTTTGTCGCGACTACGCACATCTGGCGGTCGCCTTCTGCCGCAGCCTGAACATCCCGGCGCGCTATTGCACGGGTTACATGACCGACATCGGCCTTCCGCCGCCATACGCGCCCATGGATTTTGCAGCGTGGATCGAAGTCTATCTTGGCGGCCGATGGCACACCTTTGACCCGCGCAACAATATCCCTCGGATCGGGCGCGTTCTCATCGCGCACGGTCGCGATGCCGCCGATGTGCCTCTGACCCACATCTTCGGTCCCGGCACCTTGTCGGGCTTTCGCGTTTGGGCAGAACAAGCGCCCCCGAGTTGACCTTAGCCACGCGCTCATGAGTCCAGTCAGAACAACGGATGTGCTGGAAAAATGATTGTGGTGGATTTAGGCTGTCCATGCCGGCAAGCGGCCGGCCGATCCGGCCGCGCTAGCGGGGCCCTCTAAGCACTTTGGCTAGACGTCGTGCGATGGTCCTGACGAGACGTCCTGCTATGGCGACGACCAAACGAAAACCACCGTTCGATCCGAAATCCTTTCTCGCCAAAATCGGCGAGGGCAAACCATATCCAAATATCGCAAGGATCAAATCGTCTTCTCGCAGGGCGATCCAGCGGATGCCGTATTCTACGTCCAGAAAGGCAGGGTCAAGGTCACCGTCGTTTCCGATTAGACCATGTGGTTGTCTTGGGCGAAGCGCACTTAC
>VAZQ01000447.1 GCA_005883115.1 Alphaproteobacteria bacterium
GAACGATGTCCAATTGGCCTCGGGCTAACGCGCTTGTCTTTTGGAATCTTGCGATGGCGGTGATCCGCGATGACGACGGCGGTGGGCCCCTCGCATTCTCATAGCAGCTGGCAGCTGCGAGGCTCCAGTTGGCGCAAGCGCCCAGGGGAGAAGTGCAGCGGATCGACGCGGAGGTTAGTCATGAGACGACGCGACTTTCTCACCCTTCTCGGCGCGGCTGTCGCGTGGCCCCGCCCTGTCATCGGCCAGAGCCCGTCGAAGGTCTATCGCGTCGGCTTGCTCAGCGTCGGAGCACCCATTGCTGATAACAGCTCCCAAGGAGCCGCTCTTATTCGCGGGTTCACCCAACGCGGCTATAAGCTTGGTAGGAATCTGGCATTCGAGCGCCGCGGGGCGGAGGGCCAAATCGACCGGCTGCCGCGTCTCGTCGACGAATTGGCGGCGAGCAAGGTCGATGTCATCGTTACATTCGGCTATCCTCCGGCGCTTGCTTGCAAACAGGCGACGACACTCCCGGTAGTGGTGGTGGCAGTCGATCCGGTCGGCACGGGACTGGCCGAGAGCCTGGCGCGGCCGGGCGCTAACCTCACCGGTATCTCGGACGTGTCGGCAGAAGTCACGCCTAAGCGGATGGCGCTTCTCAAGGAGGTGGCGCCGCAGCTGCGACGGGTGGCGATGCTATGGAATGCCAACGACCTCGGTATGACGCTTCGTTATCGGGCGTCAGAGGCGGTTGCCGAGGCCCTGGGAATCAGCGTCCAGCCATTGGGCGTGCGCGAGCCCAACGATTTTGATCAGGCGTTCGGGACTATGACTCGCGACATGCCGGATGCAATTCTCATGGTTACCGATTCACTCACCATTCTCAACCG
>VAZQ01000448.1 GCA_005883115.1 Alphaproteobacteria bacterium
ATCCAGCCGGTGGAAGTCCGGCCCAAGTAAGGAGTAGCGCCCGCTTGGTAGCGAGTGTTGCGCGGCCACTGGCGACAGTGGTCGCGAAGCGTACACAGCGATTGCATGGGGTGTGGGATTGAGCCACGAAAGATCAGACATCGCAGGGGCCGAGGGTTTTCATTCGCTCGAAGGCAACATGTGCGGCACCGCTATGCGAGGTGCTGTCGCCCTGCCGGGGTCTAAGGCCACATCACGTGCAAAGGGATCGTACCGGAAGCTGGGAGGTCTCGTGTCTGGCCGCCGCCGTCGCGTGCGGTGTGAGTACGGTGGTCCGCATCGGGAAGGTGAGGAGCCGTAGCCGATGATGCACGGACGCGAGAAGTCGGACCTCGCCATAGTAGCTATGAAGCCGGCGAACAAAGCGAACGAGCCCACTGCGGAGGCATCTACAGGGGCAAACGCAGCGGAGCCGGTGGAGCGAAGGGCGGGGGCCAAGGGGAATGCGCACCAGCAAAGCACGCACTGGACTCAGAGCCAGGCTCGCGTGTCACAGGCGCTGGAGCGTATACGGCAAGCAATTG
>VAZQ01000449.1:0-3636 GCA_005883115.1 Alphaproteobacteria bacterium
GACACGTTGAGAGCCACGATTACTCGGCAACAGGACGTCGAGGTCCGCCGCATCGATCCTGTTTCCGCGCACGAGTATGACCGCTCGTTCGATCATATTTCTGAGTTCGCGCACGTTTCCCGGCCAGGAATGATCCTGCAGACGCTCGACCGCCGCCGCAGTCAGGGTCTTGGCCGGATTGGTCCCAGCAGAAACCCGCAGAAAATGCCGAGCCAGCAGTTCGATATCGCCACGCCGCTCATGTAGCGGCGGCAGCACAATCGGCACGACGTTGAGCCGGTAGTACAAATCTTCACGGAACTTGCCGGCAGCGACGAGCGCGGGCAGGTCTTGATGCGTGGCCGCGATGACGCGCACGTCGACCTTCGCCGGCTTACCACCGACCGGCGTAACGATTTTGTCCTGCAGCACGCGCAGGATCTTGGCTTGCATCGCGCTCGGCATGTCACCGATCTCGTCGAGAAACAGCGTGCCACCGTCAGCCTCACGGAACGCTCCCGCGCGGTCGGCCGCCGCGCCGGTGAATGCGCCTTTGACGTGACCGAACAGCTCGCTCTCCAGAAGCTCGTTCGGGATTGCCGCACAATTCACCGCGATGAATGGCCTGTCCTTGCGGCGACCGTGCTCGTGCAGCGCGCGCGCAACGAGCTCCTTGCCCGTGCCGGTCTCGCCCAGAATGAGAACCGTGGCATTTCCGTCGGCGGCAAGCCCAATAGTCTTCTGCACGCGCCGGATCGCCTCGCTCCCCCCGATGAGGCCTCCGCCGGGCTCGGTCTGGCGTGGAGATGACGCGTCACCTCGTTGCGACAACATGCCATGCAAGAGCGACTTTAGGCTGTCGCGGCCGATCGGCTTCGTGAGATGATCGAAAGCGCCGAGCCGCATGGCTTCGATGGTGTTGTCCGCGCCGGCGAAGGCGGTGAGCACCGCGACCGGCGGCGCGTTTTCGCGCGCCCGAATGCGCCGCAACACTTCGATTCCATCCAATCCGCCAGGCATGCGCAGATCGAGCAACACGGCATCGATGCCGCCAGCGGCGACAAGCGCCAGCGCATCCCTGCCGGACGCGGCCAGGTGCGCGCGATAGCCGAGATCGGTGACGGTTTCGGCCAGCCCGTCGCGTATGGCATCATCGTCGTCGACGATCAGGATGGTCGCCATGGCAGCTCGATCTCAAAAACTGTACCTGAGGGCGCAGAGGAGACGAGGCGTGCTTCGCCTCCGTGGGCGCGCGCAATCTCGCGCGCGATCGCAAGCCCGAGCCCCGTGCCTTCTGCGCGCGCTGTCACGAAGGGCTCGAAGAGCCGCTCCCGGATATCCCCGGCTACGCCGGGCCCGGTGTCGCTGACACGCAGATGGAGGTTGCCGTTGGTCTCCGCCGCGGCGACTGTCACCGTGCCGCCACGTGGCGTGTTCTGCACGGCGTTGAGGATCAAATTATCCAAGGCGCGACGGACCTGGTCGATATCGAAGTCCGGAGGCGTGGGGGCTTCCGGGATGGCAGCGGCCTCAACTGTAACGCCTTTGGCTGCGGCAAGCTCACGATGCGCATCGGTGGCATTTTTCAAAAAGCTGTCGAGATCGGCTTCGACCGGTTTCGGTTCGCGGCGCTGTGTCATGGCGAGAAGGTCGCGCAACAATGCGTCGAGCCTGCCAACTTGCTCCAGGATCGACTGTAGCGCGGATGCTCGACGCCCCTCGTCGCCCGAAACAATAGCGTTTTCGGCTTTGAGCCGCATGGCCGCGATCGGATTGCGGATTTCATGCGCGAGACCCGCGGCCAACCGGCCAACGGCCGCTAGCCGTTCGGCCGCGCTGGCGCGGCGGCGCTCCTCGCCGACCCGCTTGCCAGCTGCATTGAGGGCATCCACCAGCCGGTCGAGTTCGCGCTCACCCGTGAGCGGCAAGGCCTCCCGATCGTCGCTACGGGCCGCGAGTGAAGCTTGCAATCGCGCGAGTTTTTGCGACCACGACACCAAAATGGCTCCCAGCCATATCGCCGAGCCGAGGACCGTCACTGCTAGGACGCTCAACCCGATTAACAGCTGATTGTAGGCAGGGCCTTGTCCCGTGAAGACTCTGGTCATTGTCCAGCCCGTGATGTTGGACAACGGGCCGGCAATCGGACAGGCATGAAAGAGCAGCACCTGCGAGCGGGTCGTTTGCCGTGTCGCGGCCACGCGATCGGTGCGAGCCGCTTCGTCGTTGACTTGCCGGATGCTCGCGAGCTCGGCCTCCGGAAGATCAGTCTTCGGCCCGGTTCCCTCGTAGGTCGGAAAAGCATAGGCCAGCGAGCCCGCGTCCGTCTGCCAAATGCCGCCCTCGACCCCGGGTGCCCGCGCGAGAGCGGCTTGCACCGCCTGAACCAGCCGTTGCTTTAGCGTATCATCGATATTGCGCGTCGAGCCATTCCAGCCCGCCACTACGAACGAATAGCGGTCACCGATGTCGCGGCAACCGCGCGCGACCACGTCCTCCGCGCGGATAATCTGCGAGTTGGCCGATTGCCGGTAAGACTCGAACAGCACAAAGCCGGTCACTACGGCGGATGTGGCGAGCATCAGCCAGAGCGCGAGCAGACGCGTCCGCAGGGAGCGCATGGATCAAATCTGGCAGGCCTGACCCTGCATTTCATCTACCCTCCGGTCATGCAGTATCGGCGATCGTAGAATTTTGTCGAGAGCACCTTCGCCTTACCGGCTTCATGGGACGTGCTTCCGCGGTGCAGCGAGGAAATTGCGCGTCGCGTACCATAGCAAGTGCCGATTCTTGCTCCATCCGGCGCTGTGCGCGGTGTGCGGCAGGATGATGAATTGTCGGTCCCCGTTCGGCAACTGCTGGAAGAAGTCGAGGAGATCCTCGGTGGTCGAGTTGCCGTCGTGAACCCCGCGCACCATGAGCACCGGCGCGAGCACCTTCTTGGGATCGACCAGCGGCAGATTGGCCGCCATGTCGAGGTAGGTGCCGCTGGGGACCTCATCGCCGAACTTGAGCTCCGCGGCAATAATGGCTTCAGGCACCCCGGCGTCGTAGCCGCCGCTGTGTCCGTCACGGGCGAAGATCGAGCGGATCATCGCGGCATCGCGCTTGCGCCGATTGTGGTTGCGGTAGAACTCGATCTGTTGCTCCCGCCTGCCGATCTCCGGCGAGCCGGTGCCTTTGTAGGTGAAGGCGACCAGCACCAGCCGGTCGACCCGCTCCGGTTCGGCTTGCGCGAAAGCGCCGGCGCGGATGGCGCCGGAGGAGGTCCCGTAGAAATGCATCTTCGCTTGCCCGGTTTCGCGCGCTACCACTGGGATCGCGGCTCTGAGATCCTCGACGCTGCTGGCGATATCGGAATTGTTCTCCGAACTGCCCGAGTATCCGTAGCCGTCGTGGTCCATGGTCCAGACGTCGTAGCCGTAGCGCGCGAACACGTTCATGAGCGAGTACTCGCCCTTGCCAGGAACGCTGAGATCGTATGAGGAGCGAGTCGAATTCGAAGAACCGTGCACCAGGAATAGAATCGGAAGCGGCGCTTCTCCGGCCCTGGGCGCGCCGACCCGCTTGCGCCAGAGGTTGAGTGCAACTTCGCCCTTCTTGGCCCAATATTCCGCGCTCCAGATTGGCCCCTCGCTCGGCTCCGCCGCGCCGGTG
>VAZQ01000449.1:3684-6206 GCA_005883115.1 Alphaproteobacteria bacterium
GCCCCGCCCCGACACCGAGGCTTGCGCCCTTGAGGATCGTGCGGCGCGCAAGGGCCTGCTCGGGTGACATCGGGCTTGTCATGGCGTCCTCCAATCTCGGCGCGAGTGCTCTGGGCGCTGGGCGTTCGCCGTTTTGAACCTTGTGGGCCGCGATCCTATCAGAGCGCCGAGCCGGCCGGCAGATGGCAGAAGGGGCCATCCCGCTGCGAAGGAGGCGAACCTGTCGCAGCGCAAACTCTCGCGCGTCTCAGCGCATTTTGCTACTCGTCTTCGGCCATCGGCTCGAAGCCCGAGGCGGTGTCGTTGCAACGGGCATCGGCAATCGGATGTTGCAGCGACGATAAGGTGGGAGCGTTCCGAGAGAGGGTTAACGCGTCGAGCGATGGAGTTAAGACCACATTATCGTGAGCATCGCGTGCTCGATGCGCTACATCGGGCGGCGGTGTTCTGCGACCAAAGGATCGGCTGGAACCGCATCGGGGTCGCGCTCAGCCTGACCATCATCGCGGTTGCAGCGGTGGTGCTCTACCGCATCTTGCGAACGATGGATGCCAGTGAGGTCGTCGAAGCCCTGGTGACCATCGATTTACGCGACGTCACGCTCGCGGCTTTGTTCGTGGCCGGCGGATATTTCACCCTGACGTTCTACGATCTTTTCGCCCTGCGCACGATCGGGCGGAGCGACGTGCCGTATTGGGCGGCCGCGCTCGCGGCCTTCACCAGCTATTCGGTCGGCCATAATGTCGGTGCGAGTGTATTCACCGGCGGGGCGGTTCGCTACCGCGTCTATTCGGCTTGGGGACTGACCGCCGTCGAGGTCGCGAAGATCTGCTTCGTCGCCGGCCTAACCTTCTGGCTGGGAAACGCCACCGTGCTCGGGCTCGGCATCGCCTATGCGCCGCTCGCCGCCACCGCTATCGATCAACTGCCAGCCTGGTTCAATCGTGGCGGAGCGTTCGTGATCCTGATCGTGCTGGCGCTCTACGTCGGCTGGGTCTGGCGGCGCCCGCGCATTGTCGGCCGCGACACATGGTGCGTGAACTTGCCCGGCGGGCCGCTGACGTTGCTGCAGATCGGCATCGGGATCGTCGACCTCGGTTTCTGCGCGCTCGCGATGTACATGCTGGTGCCGGGCGAGCCCAATATCGGCTTTGTCACGCTCGCGGTGATTTTCGTCTCCGCCACGCTGCTCGGCTTTGCGAGCCACGCGCCGGGCGGCATCGGCGTGTTCGACGCGGCCATGCTGGTCGCGCTGTGGCAGTTCGACAAGGAGGACGTGCTCGCCGGATTGCTTCTGTTCCGGCTGCTCTACTACATCGTTCCATTCGCGCTTTCGCTCCTCATTCTCGGCGGCCGCGAACTCGTGCTGGCCGTGCGCGGCGTCTCTCCACCGCCGCTCGAGCCCATCCCTTCGCTGGCGCCGACCGAGGTCGCGACCTCGCCCGAGGCGAGCCAGGAGCAGGCGTAAAGGCTGCGAGAACGGACTCACGCGAGGTCACATCAGCGATAGGTGCGCCGAGGCCATATTGACAGCGTGCAGCGCCGCCGCAGTAATGTTGTACGATCGCAGTCGGCAATCCCGTTCACGATGGTACCCGACATGGCTGCTGGTGGTTTGCGCTCGCTCAAGCGGAGCGCAGCGTTGCGCAGATGGCCGATGATCGCATCCTTCCTCATCGGGCTCTGCACGGCCGCGACCCACGGCATCGCGGATAGCGGGAAGCCGGCGGGGAGCACGATGCTCAATGCGCTCGCCAATTCTTCCCAATCGTCGTTCTCGCTGCCGAGCCTGGACGGCCCGCCGCACGAGCTCGGCCGCCTTCGCGGCCGAGTCGTCCTCATTCATTTCTTCGCCACCTGGTGCGAGCCGTGCCGGGAGGAAATGGCAAGCTTGCGAGAACTGCAGTCCCGGCTCGAGGGCCGGCCCTTTGCCATCGTGCCGATCAGCGTGGCGGAGGCTGACGGAGCAGTACGCCGGTTCTTCGCCGGAGAATCGTTGCCGTTTGCAATCTTGCTCGATCGGGACCGTGCAGTTGCTCGGGCGTGGAATATTCACACGCTGCCTTCGACCGTCGTGCTCGACGGCGCGCTGAAACCGCGCTTCATTGCCGAAGGCGATGTCGATTGGGCGCGGCCGGACGTGACGGAAATTCTCAAGGGCCTGCTCGTGGAGGTGCCCAGCTGAAGGTGCTGATATCCATGTCTTTGCGAGCATCTGTAAAAAAGGGAGACGAGGCATGTTGCGACGAGAATTTTTGCGGGGTGGCGCGGCATTGGCAGCGACTGCGGCATTGCCGCGCGGTGCGTCGGCCGAGCTGCCATTCACCCCCCGCCCGGACGCCTGGCGCAAGTTCGAGGTCACCACGCGCGTCGAGATCGTCAAGCCTGCCGGCAAGCCGCAAGCCTGGTTGCCGTTACCCGCGGTCGCCGAGCCAGGCTGGACGCAGCCGCTGGGCAACCAATGGACCACCAACGCGAAGTCGGCGGAGCTCATCCGCGACTCTAAGTACGGGGCGCAGATG
>VAZQ01000450.1 GCA_005883115.1 Alphaproteobacteria bacterium
GCCTATACCTGGGAGCTGCCCGCAGGCCTCGTCGAGCCCGGCGAGGATCCCGCCGAAGGCTGCCGGCGCGAGCTTCTGGAGGAGACGGGCTTTATGGCGCGCGCCGTACACGCGCTGGGCGAGAATTCCGCCTGCACCGGGCGGCTCAACAACCGCATCCACAACTTCTTCGTCGAGGCGGGCGCGCGCGTGAACGCCTTCCAGCCCGAGCCCGGCATCAGCGTGAAGCTCGTCTCGCCCACCGAGATCGTGCGCCTGATCCGCAGCGGCGTCTTTGTCTCCCAGCTGCACATCGGCGCGCTCATGCTTGCCGAGCTCAACGGCTTCCTCACGCTGCCGCGCAATGCGCGTCCTGTGCGCAGTCGAAAGTAGGGGCGCACGCTTCGCTTTGGCCACCCGACGCCGTTGCCCTCCGCCCCAGCGTCGGTTTGAATGGCTTTGCGGCCTCAGCGTAACCATGCCTCCATGACCGACTTCCTCCTCGGAGTGGCGAGCCCCGAATTTTGGCGCAACTGCGGCTTTGCGCTGTCGGCGACCGGTGTGATCGGCATCGTCGCCGTCATCATGTTTCCCGAAGACAAGCGCCACCTGCAGAAGGGGCTTGCGCTCACCTTTGTCGCGCTATTGCTGGCAGGCTTCGGCTTCGCCCGCTTCGGAGACTCGGAACTGCTCGCGGAGGCGCGCGAGCGCGCCAACGATGCCGAGGTCGAGCTCGCGCGCTTGACGACGCCGCGCACGCTCGCGCCGGACGCGCAGCGCCGCCTGGCGGCGCAGCTGCGCCAATTCGCCGGCCAGGAATTCGCCGGCCAGGTCGCGCCCGGGAGCGAGGATGCGCGCGGGCTTTGGGAGGCGCTCGATCCGGCGCTCGCCGCTGCGCAGTGGGTGCGCGTTGCGCCCGCCGGTCTCTCCGTCGGCAATCCGCCCGCCGGCGTTGCGCTCGCGCCCACTTCAGGGGTCACCGTGTTTGTGGCCGCGAGTCGCGCCAACGAGCTTGCGCCGATCGCACAAGCACTTGCGGGCGCGCTGATGGCGGAAGGCATCATCGCCGGCGTCTCCGCCTCCGCCGGACCGCAAATGGAGGGGCGTCCGAACGTCATCGTCGTCGAGATCGGCCGCAAGCCGTAGTGATGGCGCCACGCGTCACTGCCGCTGCACCATCCCCGCCATGCGCTGAAGCCCGCGCGCGAGCGCGAGCCGCCCGGGATGCTTCGCCATGCGCGCGCTAAAGCGCGGGCAGTACCGCCGCAGCAGGTTTAGTCCTTCGCCATGCACCCACGCCGCCACCACCAGCAGCGTGAACAGCCAGGTGAGATAGGTGTAGCGGCCGGCGCTGGCATAGACGAGCGCGACGGCGTGCTGCGCCAGCGTCGCGCCGGCGGTGAGCCGCAGCCACGGATCGGCGGCCCGCATCAGCATGACGCGCAGCAGCACGGCGACCGCGGCGGCGTTGAGCGGCGCCATCACGATTGCCTCGGAGGGGCCCGCGAGCCACGCTCCGATCTGCTTGAGTGCACGCACGACATGTTCGCCGGCGACCTCGCCATGCGCTAGCTCGCCGAGCGCCGCGAGATACGCCGACGGCGGCATGACCATGAGCAGCGGATGCGTCGCGGTCGTGGTGAACAGCACGAAGGCGCCGCCGTAAATCCAGTTGTGCAGCGCGAGCGCAAAAACCGGCGCGAAGCCGAGCGCGAGGCCAACGGCGCGGGCAAATTCGCGCTGCACCAACGCGGCGATGCCAGCGCCGGCGAGAAGCACGCCCGCTGCCGGCGCAATGTTCGGCCGCACCGCCAGCGCAAGCGCAAACAGCAGTCCGGCGCCGAACGCGCGCGCGAAACGCTCGCGCGGGTCCTCGTCCAGCCGCCCGAGCAGCAGCACGAAGCCGGCGAGGAAGAGCACGTAGGCCGCGGGATCGGCGAAGCCGCGCGCCGCCCATTTTACGTATTGCACGAGACTCGAGCCGAAGCCGATGCCGACGGGAATGGCGGCAAAGATCAGCGTGAGCGCCAGCGCCCAGGTCATCGGCAGGAAGCGGCGAAACAGCGCAAAGACGAGAAACGGCAGCAGCAGAATGAGCGAGAGATAGCCGAGATAACTCTCGCCGAAGACGACATGCTCGGCGGCGCGCAGGTAGCGCAGCGCCGGCGTGTAGTAGAACACGGCTTCCCCGCCTTCGAGCGTGCCGGCGATATCGCCGGCGAGAAGCCGCTGTAGGATCACGCGCGCGTAGCCGTCGTAGACGAGACCATCGTCGCCGCTGTCGAACGGGCGCACGCCCCCCAGAAAACTCGCGTCGTTGAGGAGCGCGACCAAGAGCGTCGCCGCGATCAGCGCCAACGGCAGCACCAGCCGGCGCGCGCGCACGCGCACGATGAGTGCGAGCACCGCAGCGCTCGCGGCGAGCGCGAGCGCGGGCTCGACGAGCTGGCGCAGCCGCACGGGCCAGGTCGGGTCAAGCCGCATCGCCAGGTCGTGCGCGATGGCGACCCCGAAAATTCTGCGACCGACGTCGTCGGGCGTGAGCGTGCGGCAGGCCATGTCGCCGTGTGTCACCGCCGCGAATTGTTCGCCGCCGCCTTCCCACAGCACCTCGCCGCGCCAGCACAGCGCGCTGCCGACGAAATCGGCGGGAAAGCGGTACATGACGAACCACGGCATCGCCAACGTCCACTGATGCAGGAACGCCGCCGAGCGGCGGTCGCGGTGTGCGCGCGCAAGCTCGCTCACCTGCGAATTCCAGTTGTAGGAAAGCTCATTGATGAAGCCGAGGCGCAGCCAGATCGGGTCGGAGAAATCGATTCCCGTCACGCGCCGCGAATAGGCCGGACGCTGGAAAATGCCGTCCGCGGAAAACGCGAAGGTTTGCGTGGGAAATCCTTGTCCGCGCCAGCAGCCGTCTTGGCTCGCCGCGCAGCGGCGCTCGCGCGGATACTTTGCATCGAATTCTCGCAGCATGAGGCGAAAAGCCTCGCGCGGCAGGCCTGCTTCCAACGCGCCACCCGACGC
>VAZQ01000049.1 GCA_005883115.1 Alphaproteobacteria bacterium
CCAGGACCCCGGTGGTCTTCTGGAACGGGCGCGAGCCGACGAGGCGCTTGACGAAGGACATCGGTGGCTCCGCCGAGCGTCAGCGCTTGGCGGTCCGATCCATTTGCGGATCGAGCAAGCGGTGCAAATGCACGATGAAGTAGCGCATGTGGGCGTTGTCGACCGTCTGCTGCGCTTTCGCCTTCCAGGCAGCATAAGCGGCGGCGTAGTTGGGATAAATGCCGACGATATCCAATTTGCGGAGATCGCGGAACTCGATGCTGTCCAGATCCGCGAGCTCACCACCGAATACGAGGTGGAGCAACTGTCGCGGCTGGCTCTGCTCCGGCATAGTTCGCGCTCCTTGCTGTCGCGATCCGCAAGGCTGGCAAAACGCTTTTCGCCCGCCGTCGCGAACCGCCACATCCGCAGCGTCTCGGATTCGAGGCAGACTGCTCCTCCCAATCACGCGAACTCGGAAAGCCGATCGCGAATGAGACCGAGCAACCGCGCATGACGGGCGCGGCCGGCGGCGACCAGCGCACCATGGACCGGATCCGGACGATTGTAGATCAACGATTGCCCCGTCAGCGTGGTAATCCGCCCGCCGGCTTCGTGCACCAAAAGATCGGCCGCCGCAAGGTCCCAATCCCTGCTGTTCGGGGCCGTAAAGGTGCCGTCAATGGCCCCGGTCGCGACGCGCGCCAGACGCAACGCGAGCGATGGAACTCGCGGGACGGTGGCGATGCCCGGCTCGATCGCAGCAAGACTGTCGAGCCGACGCTTGGCACCGGAGAACGTCGCGCCCGCCAGCTGATCGCCGCTGCTCGCGGCGATGCGTGTCCCGTTCACCGTCGCGCCGCCGCCAGCGACCGACAGGAACAACTCGTCGCTCACTGGCGCGTACAGCGCGGCAACGACGGGGCGACCCGCACACACCAAAGCCGCGGCAATCACCCACTCCGGCGAACCCGCGAGATAAGCGCGCGTGCCGTCGATCGGATCGACGACCCACACCTCGTCGCGCCGCAATCGCGCCGGGTCGTCTTCCGTCTCCTCCGATAGCCAGCCGGCGTCGCGGATGTTCAAAAGCCGCTCGCGCAGCAGCGCGTCAACGGCAATATCGGCTTCGCTTACCGGCGAGGAGGCGCCTTTCGTCCAGCTGACGAGCTGGCCGCGAAAAGTTTGCAGCGCCAGCGCGCCGGCTTCACGCACGACCGAGGCGAGGCGATCCCGCAGCAAGACGCGGTCATCGGCCGCCAACGGTGAGCCCCTCCACGCGCACGGTCGGTGCATTGGTGCCGAACCGGAACTCCAAATCGTTTGCGGGAACGAGCGCCTGGAACATGTCGAGGAGACTTCCGGCAATTGTCACTTCGCTCACGGGGTAGGTGCGTTTGCCATTTTCAATCCAAAAGCCGTTCGCGCCGCGACTATAGTCGCCGGTCACGTAATTCACCCCCACGCCGATGAGGTCGGTGACGTAAAATCCCTCGGCGATGTCGGCCATCATCGCTTCCGGCGTATCGGGGCCGGCCGCGAGATGCAGATTGCTCGGTCCCGGCGCCGGCGTGGAGGATACGGCGCGCTGGGCATGGCCGGTGGTGACAAGACCGAGCTCGCGCGCGGTGGCGCAATCGAGCAACCAAGATGCGAGCACGCCGTCCTCCACCACGGCGAGGGACTTGGTCGCCACGCCCTCGGCATCGAAAGGACGTGAGCGCAAGCCCCGCAAGCGGCGCGGATCATCGAGCACGCGGATGCCCGGCCTGAACAGCCGTTGGCCGAGCTTGTCTCTGAGGAAACTGCTCTTGCGCGCAACCGCGGCGCCATTGATGGCGCTGGCGAGATGGCCGATGAGGGAGCCCGCCGCCCGCCGGTCGAAGACGACGGGCGCGCGTTTGCTCTTCACCTTGCGTGGATTGAGCCGCTCGACCGCGCGCTCGCCGGCCGTGCGTCCGATCTTCTCCGGAGGATCGAGATCGCCGCCGTGTACCGTGGCGCAATAGTCGTAATCGCGCTCCATTGCCGTGCCCGCGCCGGCAATGGCCGTCATCGATATGCTCTGGCCCGAGTTGAGATAAGCGCCGCGGAAGCCGTGGCTCGTCACAAGCACCATGCCGCCGATGCCGGCCGAGGCGGATGCCCCCGCCGATTTGGTGACCCCTTCAATGGCAAGCGCCGCGCTCTCGGCGCGCCGCGCGCGCTCTTCCAACATGCCCACGGTCGGCAGATCCGGATCGAGCAAATCGAGATCGGGAATCTCGCGGGCAAGCTGCTCGCGATCGGCAATTCCCGTGAACGGATCTTCCGGTGCCGCCTTGGCCATGGCGACGGCACGTTCGGCGAGTTCGGTCGCATCGGCCTTGATGTCGTTCGTCGACACGACCGCCTGACGGCGCCCGACGAAAGCGCGCAGCCCAACATCGTCGCCTTCGGAGCGCTCGGATTCCTCAACCGCGCTATCGCGCACCTCCACCGCAAGTGACACCGAGCGCACGGCGAGCGCATCGGCGGCGTCTGCGCCGGCTCGGCGCGCGGCCGCGACGAGTCGTTCGGCAAGGTCGGTCAGCGCGGATTGGTCGAGGAGCGAGGACATTGAGAGGATGAGTCTGGTTTTGTGGAATGGAGGAGTCTGTTACCGAGGTTGCGCGGGGACGGCAACGACTCGTCAAGCATGAGTCGCATGGGAGGCGGTGAAACCGCAAATTAACCAGGAACATTAAGCGGATCCCGACCGGTTTGCGGCATGTTTACGGCAACGAGCGGGAGAACCGCCGCAGCACTGGTCCCGGCAGGGAACAGCTAGGCTTTGAGGCGTCAAGCAGGCAGTCGTCGTGGGGTCGAGCCGTCGCAACGGCTCGACCCCTTATTTCCAGGCTTCCCCGAACGTCACTGCCGCCGCTCGGGGATTTGGATCAGCTCGGCGAGATCGGCGTGGGTCAGTGGCGCCGCGATGAATTTGAAGTTGACGGCATCGGCCATCACCTCCTCGATCCCCGAAATGCGATCGGGATCGACCGCGGCAAGCGGCAGGAATTCCTGCAATGCGCGCTTGGCGGTGGCCTGCGGCAGCTTGGCGAAATTTGCGTAGGCATTGAGCCCCTCCGGCGTCGAATAGACCCAGCGCAGCGAATCGCGGTAGCCGCGCATGAAGCGCACGAACACCTCGGGGCGTGCCTTGAGTTCGGTCGCGTTGGCGATGATGACGCGGCTGGTCTGCTTATCGAAATCGGGCGCATCGGAAGATTTCATAATCAGCCGAGTCTTGCCGGCTTCGAGCTCCGCGACCCCGAACGGCGCGCCTGCCCAGCCCACGTCGACCTGTCCGCTCATGGTCGCGGTCATGGTCGCGGCCGCATTCCCGGTCGGCGTCGGCTTGAAGTCCACGTTGTAGTGCTTCTGCAACGCGAGCACGCCGGCATGAGTGGAGGAGCCGTTGTTCGAATAGGCCACCGTCTTGCCCGAGAGGTCGCGCGGGCCTTTGATCGAGGAAGCCACCGGCACATACCAGAAGACCTGGGCGCCGCCCGTATAGGAGCCGCCGATAATGCGAACCGGCGCTCCCTTGGCAAAAACACCGATCGCGCCGAGAAAACCCGAAGCGATGCCGACCTGTGCGCTATTCGAGATCACGGCCTGCTGGGTCTCACCGCCGCCGTCGGTATAGAAGATGTCGAGCGCGAGATTGTGCGGTTTGAACAGGCCCGCCTTGTACCCGATCTCGGTAACAAAGGTCTCGCCAATGCCGCGCCCGCCGACCGCGATCTTGAGCTCCTCCTCTGCCCGACCGGTGTCGGCTAGAGCGGCGAATGTTGCGATTGCCGCGAGCGAGGCGACGACGAACCTGCGAGAACGCATGCTCCCTCGGCTCGCTCGGTTGGGCGACAAGAGCGCTAAGCCCCAAGCTTGAGCTATCCTATAGGCAACGCCGCATCGAGCGCGAGCCCTGCGAACAGGATGAGGCCGGCATCGCGGTTGGACTTGAACACCGTCAGGCAGTTGAGCGGGTCATCCACATTGAGTCGCGCAATCTGCCAAACGAGATGCGCGGCAAACGCGACGAGCCCGAGCGCGAAGATCAGCCTTGCACCAGCAGTCCATCCAGCGACTGCGATCAGCGTCAGGGCAAGCGCGTAGAACAGCGCGAGCATCGGCTTGGTGCGCTCACGGAAGAGCAGCGCCGTCGACTTGATGCCGATGAGCGCGTCGTCGTCGCGATCCTGGTGCGCGTAGATAGTGTCATAGCCGATCACCCAGCATATGGCGCCGGCGTAGAGCAGAACCGCCGGTGCATCGAGACGCCCAAAGGCCGCCGGCCATCCCATCAGCGCGCCCCAGGAGAAGGCGAGCCCGAGCACAATCTGCGGCCAGTAGGTGATCCGCTTCATGAACGGATAGATCGCGACCACCGCCAGCGAGGCGAAGCCGACGAAGACCGTGAACCGGTTGAACTGCAGCAGAACCGCAAGCCCGAGCAATGCCTGCAGCGCGAGAAAGCCGGCGGCGGCCGCGACCGTCACCTGTCCCGAAGGGATGGGGCGCGAGCGCGTGCGCTCAACGCGCGCATCGAGGTCGCGATCGACGATATCGTTCCAGGTGCAGCCCGCCCCGCGCATGGCAAACGCGCCGACGAAGAACAGGAACAGATGCCAGAAGTTGACCCGCATCCCGGCGTGAACCGCGGCAAGGCCAACCGACCACCAGCACGGCAGCAGCAGCAGCCAAGAGCCGATCGGGCGGTCGAGGCGCGCCAAGCGCAGATAGGGGCGGAGCCATACGGGGGCCCAGCCGTCGACCCAGTTGCCGGTTGAATCGGCGACGCGGCCCGCGCCGCGCGTCATCGCGTCAGCGGACTGCCGGTGAGCGTGTCGAAGGTCGACTGCCCCTTTTTCGTCGCCGTCGAGGCATCGGGAACCATGGGTCCGGCGCCCAGCGCGTCGCTCAGGCTGGGGGC
This sequence comes from Alphaproteobacteria bacterium, assembly GCA_005883115.1. Taxonomy (GTDB): domain Bacteria; phylum Pseudomonadota; class Alphaproteobacteria; order Rhizobiales; family Xanthobacteraceae; genus VAZQ01. The sequence goes on from VAZQ01000049.1 coordinate 4,937, forward strand.
CGTCTGGCGCGGGGCTTGCGCCGCATCGCAAACCTTCTTGCTCACCTCGGAGGCCTTGCCGTGCCCGTCCTGGACTTGTTTGAGGACTTCGGAGGGAACGCTGCAGGTTGCGCTGTGCTCTTGCAAGCCCTTCATCATCTTGCTCTCGGCCGCAAGGAAGGCCTTGAAAAGCTTACAGATCTCGTCGGGGGGTGCCTTCCGCTGGCCAGCCGCCTGCAGCGCTTGGCCCGTTTTGGCAACCTCATCGCGGCTGCTCAGGAGTTGCTGACAGCCCGGCGGCGGCTGCTGCGGCGCGCTGAATGAAGCTCCCGGCGCAGCGGGGGAGGACATGCCCGGGACAGGCGACATGCCGGGCGCCCCGGACATGCCCGGAGCCCCTCCAAACTGCGCCACCGCCTGCCACAGCGGGATGACCGCGAGTGCCAGCGCCAATGGGAGAGCCCGGCTGACCCTCATGATGGTGTGTCTCCCCGGCCGCCCGATTCGACCCCACATCCTGCGGCCGGATATAAAAAGCCTTTCGAATCCGGCGATAACACGGCAAACCGGCAGCCCCGAGGACCCGTCTCTAGGGCCCGCACGGCCGTTGAGACCCGAGTTGCCCGCCCTTCGGCCCTCGAAGTCTACTCAAAGGCGGCCGCGACCCGCCCCGGTTGCATCCATGCCCCGCTCTTTTTCCCGTGTGCCTCGCCTCTACGTCGATGCCGCGCTCCACGAGAGAGCGAGCGTTCCGCTCAGCCTGTCGCAAGCCCACTACCTCAACAACGTCTTGCGCTTGAACGCGGGCGACGGCGTGCTCGTTTTCAACGGCCGCGACGGGGAATGGCGCGGCACGCTGGCGGGCGAGAAACGCTCCCTCGCGCTCGCCATCGCCGAACGCACGAGGCCACAGCCCAGCGCGCTCAACCTGCATTACCTGTTCGCACCGCTCAAACACGCCCGCCTCGATTACATGACAGAGAAGGCGGTGGAGATGGGCGCCTCGCGACTGCAGCCGGTCCTCACGCGCCATGCTCAGGTCGCGCGCCTCAACTTCGAGCGTATGCGTGCAAATGCCATCGAGGCCGCGGAGCAGTGCGGCATCCTGACGCTTCCAGACATCCGCGCCCCGCTGAGCCTCGAGCGGATGATCGCCGAGCTTGAGCCCGACCGTCTGCTCGTGTTCTGCGACGAGACGGCGGATGTGAAGGACCCGGTTGCGGCCCTCACGCAAGCGCGAAAAGCTCGCCAAGGGCATGCCCTTGCGTTCGCCGTGCTCATCGGCCCCGAGGGGGGCTTCGCTCAAGAGGAGCGCACGGCGCTCCTAAAATTGCCGAATGCGGTGCGGCTTGCGCTCGGGCCGCGCCTGCTGCGCGCCGATACCGCCGCGGTCGCCGCCCTCGCGCTGGTAGGGGCGGTGCTCGGTGACTGGCGATAGGCGCTCCGCGGACCACAAATCCGGCCCGCCGACGCCATTAAGTCCGTCCTCGCTTTGGCATCGAATAAAGCGCCCAAGCGTGCTAAAGCGCCGCCCGCCATAGACTTAGAACCGTCGCGATCCGCGCCATGACGCGTGCAGGAATGATCTCGCCGAAGAGCGCGCCCGATGCGCGCGCGGATGCGCTCGTCGCCGCGTTCGAGCGCGCAGGCTATGCACGGGTCGCGCCGGCGATTCTGCAGCCGGCCGAGCCGTTCCTCGACCTATCCGGCGAGGACATCCGCAAGCGCATGTATCTGACGAGCGACCCACAGGGGCGCGAACTGTGCCTGCGCCCCGACCTCACCATTCCGGTGTCCCGCGATTACCTCGCCTCACCCGAAGCCGGCAAGCCGCGTGGCTTTTGCTATCTCGGCCCGGTGTTTCGTCATCGCGGGGACGGCGGCGGGGAATTCCTGCAGGCAGGCATTGAATCGTTCGGTCGCAAGGATATCGCGGCGGTAGATGGCGAAATGCTGGCGCTTGGGGTTCAGGCGACGGCGCATTACGGGCTTGCCGCGCCCGGCATCCGCATGGGCGATGTCGCCCTGTTCTGCGCGCTTGTCGCGGCGCTCGATCTGGCGCCCGCGTGGAAGCGGCGGCTGATCAAGGATTTCAATCACAAGACATCGCTGGCGCAGGATCTCGATCGGCTCACCGTCGGCGCGTCCAATGCCCGGCCGGAATATCAAGGCGTACTCGCGGCGCTCGCGGGCGCGGACCCCAAAGGCGCGCACGCGCTCGTGACCGATTTGCTGTCGATTGCGGGCATCACCGCGGTCGGCGGACGTTCGGTGAGCGAAATCGCCGACCATTTTCTCGAACAGGCGGCGCTCGGCGCTCAGCCCTCACTGCCGCGGCATACGCGCGCGCTGATCGAAACATTCCTCGCCATCGCTGGGGATCCCCATGCAGCGGCGGGCAAGCTGAAGGCATTTGCGCGGGAAGCCGAGATCGGCCTCGATCCTGCAATCGAGCGCTTCGAGAGCCGCACGCGCGCGCTCGCTGAAAGCGGCGTCGATGTTGCCGCCGTCCACTTCTCAACCGCTTTCGGCCGCGGCCTCGACTATTACACCGGCTTCGTCTTCGAGCTTTATGATCCGCGCACGCAGGCGAGCGAGCCGTTGGTGGCCGGCGGGCGCTATGACGGGTTGCTGTCGCGGCTCGGCAGCGCGCAGCCCATCTCCGCGGTCGGGTTTGCGGCATGGATCGAGCGGCTCATGCGGTTGCGAGGCTCCCCATGAGCGAGCCGTTCGTCATCGCGGTGCCGGCGAAAGGACGCCTGCAGGCGAACGCGGAAGCGTTCTTTGCTCGCGCCGGGCTCGAGCTCGTCAAGCCGCGCGGGCCGCGCGACTACCGCGGCACCATCGCCGATCTTCCCGGCATTGAGGTTGCGTATCTCTCGGCGGCCGAGATCGTCGATCTGTTGGCGCAAGGGGCGGTGCATCTTGGCATCACGGGCGAAGACTTGGTGCGCGAGAAAATTCCCGACGCGGAGCGCCGCATTGTGCTCGTCGACGGACTGGGCTTCGGCCACGCCAATGTGGCAGTCGCGGTACCGCAGGCGTGGATCGACGTGCACAGCATGGCCGATCTCGACGATGTCGCAATCGCGTTTCGTCTCAAGCACGAGCGCAAGATGCGCCTGGCGACCAAGTACGTGAATCTCACGCGCGACTTTTTTTCCCGACATGGCGTGACGGACTACCGGATCGTGGAAAGCTCGGGCGCGACCGAAGCCGCACCGGCGGCCGGCACCGCCGAGCTCATCGTCGACATTACCACCACAGGAGCAACGCTCGCCGCCAACGGCCTCAAGGTGATCGAAGACGGCGTGATCCTGCGCTCGCAGGCCAATCTGGTCGCGGCACGCGCGGCGAGCTGGGGCGCTGCCGAGCGTGCCTTCGCGCGCGGCGTGCTCGACCGGATCGCGGCGCAGGCGCGGGCGCGCGCGTTTCGCGAGGTGCGTACTCGGCTCGCCGGCTGCGACGATGCGTTCATCGGCGAGGCCAAGCGGCGTTTCGGGGTCGAGGCTCCCTTCGGCGGGCCGAGCTCATCGGGCATGCTGACGCTGCACTGCCCGCCCAAGCACGTTTATGAGCTCACCACGTTGCTCAGAGACAAGGGCGCCGACAAGGTCATAGTCGCAGATCTCGATTACGTCTTCGCCAGCGCTGATCCGCTCTACGCCAAGCTCGAGGCAGGGCTGGGAGCAGCGCGGTAACAGTCGCGCTTACTCCCCCTTGATGTTCGCGGCCTTGATGATCGGCCACCACTTCTCGATCTCGGCTTGGTGATAGGCGAACAGCGCCTGCGGGTTCTGCTGCTCGCGGTCAGGAATCTCCTGGCCGAGTTGTGCGAGCCTCTGGCGCACACCCGCATCGGCCAACGTCCCAACGACCGCCGCATTGAGTTTGGCGATGATGTCTTTCGGTGTTGCCTTCGGCGTCCAGAGCGCATGCCAAATGACGATGTGCAGGCCCGGCACGCCCGCCTCGTCCACGGTGGGAATGTCTGGCGCCGCCGGCAGGCGAATCTTGTCGGTCACTGCATAAGCCTTGATCGTGCCGGCGCGCACCTGCGGCAGTGAGTTGGCCGCCTGATCGATCATCAAATCGACTTGGCCAGCCACCAAGTCCTGCATCGCGGGGCCGGCGCCGCGATACGGCACGAACTGAAATCGCGCGCCGCTGATGTTCTGGAAATAGACGCCGCTGATGTGGGACGCGCTGCCGTGGCCGGCCGTGCCCTGCGTCGCGGTTGCGGCATTGGCCTTGAGCCAGGCGAGCAGCTCCTGCAGGTTCTGCGCCGGCACCGCTTTCTTCGCGACGATGACTTGCGGATTGGTGGCGATCATCGCCACCGGCTCGAAGTCTCGCAGCACGTCGTAGGCCAGCGCGTAGATCGCGCCGTTGACGACATGCGTGCCCCAATGGCCGATGACGATGGTGTAGCCGTCAGCCGCGGCTCGCGCGACCTTACCGACGCCCAGGGTGCCGGCAGCCCCGGTCACGTTCTCGACGATGACGGTTTGACCGAGCGGGACTCGCATGCGCTCGGCCATGATGCGCGCAATCGTATCGGTGGGGCCGCCCGCGGAATACGGCACCACCATCGTGATCGGCCGCGACGGATAGACCTGCGCATTGGATGCCGCGGTGCCTGCTAGCACGGCAATCAGTAAGACGGCTGAGCGCAGCTTGCGCATCGGGTTCCTCCGTTGTTGCGGCTTACACGCGATGGGCCAATCTAACACAGCGTGGCGAAGTCGATTGGCCGCGTGCGGTCGAGCGTGCACTCGCTCGGGGGCAGCGGATACTTGAGGCCGGTTGCGCAATTGAACAGCACAGCCTGTTCGCCGTGACCAATGCGGCCGTCGGCAAGAGCCTGTTTGAGCGCGGCATAAGTGGCCGCGCCTTCGGGGCACAGTAACAGGCCTTCCGTGCGAGCGACCTCCTCGATTGCGGCGGTGATCGCTTCGTCTCCCACCGCGACGGCGAACCCACCGCTCTCGCGCACGGCGCGCAAAATGAGAAAGTCGCCGATCGCCTGCGGCACCCGGATGCCAGCAGCGATGGTGTGCGCGTCTTCCCAGCGCGGCGCATGGTCCGCGCCTGCGTCGTAGGCGCGCACGATCGGGGCGCAGCCGGCCGCCTGCACCGCCACCATCCTAGGCCGCTTGCTGCCGATGAATCCGATCGCTTCTAGCTCGGCGAACGCCTTCCACATCCCGATCAGGCCGGTGCCGCCGCCAGTCGGATAAAGAATCACATCCGGCAGCTGCCAGCCGAGCTGCTCGGCTAGCTCGATGCCCATCGTCTTCTTGCCCTCGATCCGGTAGGGCTCCTTCAATGTCGAGGTATCGAACCAGCCCGCCTTCGCCGCGCCCTCGGCGACGATCTTGCCGCAATCGTCGATGAGACCGTTGACACGGTAGACGCTTGCTCCCTGCAGCGCGATCTCGCAAACATTCACCTCCGGGGTGTCCCCCGGACAGAACACAGTGCTCCTGATGCCGGCGCGGCTGGCATAGGCGGACAGCGCCGCACCGGCATTACCGTTGGTTGGCATGGCCATGTGCTTAATGCCGAGCGCCTTCGCCATCGATACGGCGAGGGCAAGTCC
>VAZQ01000451.1 GCA_005883115.1 Alphaproteobacteria bacterium
AAACCGTGGCTGACCTGTTCTGCGGCGTCGGACCATTCGCGCTGCGGCTTGCCGAGCGCGCCCGCGTCACCGCAATCGACAGCGACGCGGAGGCGCTTGCGGCACTGCGGCGCGCCGCGGCAGGAACGGCGGAGCTCAAGCCCGTGACGGCGCAGCAGCGCGATCTGTTTCGGTACCCCTTAGGACGGACCGAGCTCAAAGGCTTCCAGGCAGTCGTGTTCGATCCGCCGCGGCAGGGCGCGCAGGCGCAGGCGCGCGAGCTTGCAGCATCCGGCGTTGCGAGAGTGGCCGCCGTCTCCTGCAATCCGGCTAGCTTCGCGCGCGACGCCCGCATCCTCCTCGACGGTGGTTATCGCCTCGTGCGGGTCATACCGGTCGATCAATTCCTTTTCTCGGCGCACGTCGAATTGGTCGCGCATTTCGAAAAGTAATTTTGCGGCGCCGTTTCCGCGCCGAGAAACACTTGCCAGCGGCACCTCCCCAGATGCAGATTACCGGCCTTAAAAACGCTGCGAGCGTCAACGGTTCCCAGGCGCGGTCACAATCGCGCTAAATAAGAGGAGCACGACGGCATGAGAATGCAGGAAATCGACATCCACGACTACGCGCGGCAGTTGTTGGACGCGCATGGCGACAAGGCAGTCGTGGAAGCTGCTCAAAAAGCCTGCGCCTTGGAAGCACAAGGCCAAAGCGACGAGGCCGAAACTTGGAGGCATATAGAAGCGGCGCTTAAATTGATGCGCGGAGCGCGCGAAAGCTGAATCTCGGGCAACGCCCCGCGGCCTTACGAGTTCTTGTCAGCTTTAGCCGCCAAATTGCAAATGTAATCCTATCGCTGTCATATTGGAGACGGCGCGACAATCGATGCCGTTGTGAACCGTCATGCCATTGAGTCAAGGAGGGGTCTGGTGAGCGAGTTGGTCGAATTTCTCTGCAAAGGTAAACATCCGGTGGAAGCGAGCGTGCGAAAAAAAACGCGCGAGGCTTTGCAGGATGCTGTTAAGCTCGGTTATGTTCCGGTCCGGTTTACCGATACCCGGGGCGGCACCGAACTCGTCGTCCCGCTCGATCGAAGCCGCTGTGATCTTCGCGCCATCGAGACCGACAGCAACGGGTCTGGCGAGATCAGACTGGTCGGAGACCTGAAGCTTGATTATGTGGCGATAACCTGTGTCGCCCGTATCGACGTTGCGACGCTGCAGGGCGAGGGACATCTCGAAGTCCGCTCATGAGGCCGCAACAGGGCTGCCCCTTTTATTCCAAGCACTGCGATCTGCGAGTACACTAGTTCCCCCAGCGATCTCGCCACATCTGCTCTCCGATGGTGCAAGAAATGCGCGGCGCCCTTCCTTGCACCGGGAGCAGACGCTGCGGCGGCACGCGATGAGCGATCTCCAGCACCAGTTTCGTGCGGATCGCTTCCTTGAATTGTTCCCGCTCGCGGATCGGCACGACAAAAGCGCCGGGGCCGCCGATCACGCAATCCTCGTAATAGACATCAAGGTTGTCGATATCCATGGTGAAAGCGTTCGGCCGCTTGAGCATGATCGGCAGGCCATTGATGGTGATGCCGGCCGCGAGCACATCGTCGCGTGCGAGCGTGACGAAGGTGCCGCTGTTGTTGGCGCCGTCGCCAGAGACGTCGACCACGCGGCGGAACCCGCTATAGCCGCTGCCGTCGAATAGCGGCTTGGCGAAACTCAGCGCGCCCGAAATCGAGGTGCGCGAGGCGCGCCGGTAAGGTGCGCGCGCGATCTCGCTGGCGACGGCATCGGCCGCCTCCGGCCCATCGATCAGCCGCCAGGGTACGACGATCTTCTGGTCATAGGGTCCCGCCCATTCGAAATAGGTCACCGCGACCTTGCCATGCTGGCCGCTGCGTAGCGCCTGCATAAAGTCGCGCGAGGTGATGCCGGCGATATAGCCTTCGCGCTGCAGTGCCTGCTCTTCCGGGTCCATCGAGTAGGAAACATCGACCGCCAACACGAGTTCGACGTCAACCGGGAGCGCGCTCGGGCTCTTATCGGCAAACAGCAGCGCCGATCTCGGCGCCGCGATGGCAGCGGCTGCGAGCAGCGCGACAGTGCCGGCGGTAATTGTCCAGATCAGCGCTGCAAGCATCCGCCGCTCCATGCGTGGGTCATTAGCTCCTGCGTAACGGCGGTCGGCGGGTGGGACCGGCGAGCGCATGGCACTCCTAGGGTCGGGACTTTCTATCATCGATTGTTTCAGTCGACACGATCTCGATGCCGAATCCCGCAAGGCCGACATAGGTAAACTTCGCCGAGGTGAGCAAGCGGATCGATGTGATGCCCAGATCCTTGAGAATCTGGGCGCCCAGGCCGACCTCACGCCATTGTCGCGAGCGCGCCACTTCGGACCCGGTCGAGCCCGCCTGCGGGATGGCATGTGTCGGCACACCTGCCGCGCCGTCGCGCAGGAAGACGATCACGCCGCGACCCTCCTGCTTCAAGCGCTGCAGTGAGGACTCGATCGGACGCGCGCCGCCGAAGACATCGCGGATGATGTCGGCGCGATGCAGCCGCGCGAGTACATTCTTACCGTCGCCGATGCGGCCATAGACGAAGGCCATGTGCTGGATCGCATCGAAGGGGGTGACATAGGCGTAGCCTGCGAGCGTGCCGATCTCGCTTTGCACCGGGAATTCGCCGATGCGCCTGACTAGCTTGTCGCGTGCCTGCCGATAGGCGATGAGGTCGGCGATCGAGATCTGCTTGAGGTGATGGTGCTCGGCAAAGGCGGTGATCGCCGGCCCCCGCATCACCGTACCGTCATCGTTCATCAGCTCGGCGAGGACGCCGATCGGCGGCAACCCCGCGAGGCGGCATAGATCGACGCAGGCCTCGGTATGTCCCGAGCGCATCAGCACGCCGCCGTCTTTGGCAACCAGCGGAAAGACATGGCCCGGCCGCACGAAATCTGACGGGCCGGCATTGTGGTTGGCAAGCGCACGTACCGTGTTGCAACGCTCCTCCGCCGAAATCCCGGTGGTGAGGCCGTGCCGCACATCGACCGAGACCGTGAAAGCGGTACCGAGCGGCGCATCGTTCGCCGCGACCATGGGATCGAGATGCAAACGCTTCGCCTCCTCGGGCGATAGCGGCGCGCACACGATCCCCGAGGTGTGGCGGATGATGAAGGCCATCTTCTCGGGAGACGCCGGGACGAAGAGGTCGCCTTCGTTCTCGCGGTCGTCGTCATCCGTGACGACCACCATTCCTCCGGCGGCGAATGCCGTGAGCACCGCTTCCACCCGCTGGTGGTTCCCGAGCACGTTTGACGCACTCCCTTCAGACACGGGCGAACGGCCATGCAGGGGTTTCGCCGATCTGCCCGCGCTGACGCAGATAGTGGTCGGCGATCACGCATGCCACCATGGCCTCGCCGATCGGCACCGCGCGAATGCCCACACAGGGGTCGTGCCGCCCCTTCGTGCTGATGTCGGTCTCGGCACCATACCGATCAACCGTGCGGCGGGGGGTAAGTATCGACGAGGTCGGCTTGACGGCGAAACGGCAGACGATCGGCTGGCCGGTGGATATGCCGCCCAAAACGCCACCCGCATGGTTGGAAAGAAACACCGGTCGACCGTCGTTGCCCATGCGGATCTCGTCGGCATTGTCTTCGCCCC
>VAZQ01000491.1 GCA_005883115.1 Alphaproteobacteria bacterium
GGCGGCCGCCAACAAAAGTTCGATCGACCCGAATGTCCTTCAATCGGCCGAGATCGCAGGAGAGCGGATCGTCAGCGAGCACGACCATATCCGCGACCTTGCCGACCTCGAGCGAGCCGTATCTATCCTCGTTCCAGGTCAGGCGGTGGCCGCTTTGTGCCGCCATGCGCAGCGCCTCATCTCGGGTCAGCCGACTGTCTCCGAGTTGCCGCTGACCGTCATCGTCCCAGCGGGCGATCGCCTCCCACGCCGTCCACAGCATCGAATAGGGCACTCCATCGGTCGAGAGCGCAACCGGCACGCCGCCATCGAGCATGCGTCGGATGGGAATGCCCTCTTCGCCGAGCTTATCGAGGCCGTAGCGATCGCTCGCCATCCAAAAAAGCCCGGCACCACCGTGGCGATCACGCCGAGCGCCTTCATGCGCCGGATCTGGGCATCGCTCGCCTGATTGACGTGGATCACCACCCAGCGGCGGTCGCGGATGCGCACCTCTTTGTCGATGGCTTCGTAGGCGGTGAGCGCGTATTCGAGATCGCGGCTCACCACGCAGTTGACGCGCAGTCCGAGCCGAGCCGCTTCGATGCCGAGCTTGACGAAGCGCTCTTGCGTCATCGCTTGGTAAAAATGTCCCGCCCATTGGTCATATGGATAGCCCGCCGCAATGATGTCCGCGACCGTGCCGTCGGCATGACCGCCGAGATTGATGCCTTCGACGCGCAGGAAATCGTCGCCGCGGCCCCGCCCGCCCGCAACGCCGGCATAATGGTAGAACAGATCGAGCAGCCGTTTGTCGTCGAAGGCTGCGCTCGGCATGCTGACCGGGGTATGCATGCGCAAGGGCAGGGCGCCGCGCTCGGCATTCTCACGATAGGCGCGTATGACCGTTGGCGTGAGCCCGTGACCTTCATAGAGCGAGGTCGTTCCGGCCGCGACATAGGCGCGGGCGCCGAGGCGAACGCTCTCGACCCGATCGGAGTACTTGAAGCGAGGCAGGTCGCGCAACAGCGTGTACTCCAGGACCGGAACGAAATTTTTTTCCAAGAACACGCTCGTCGGCTCACCGCGTGCATCCTTCACGATCTCGACGTTGTGTGGCGCGGGCGTGTCGCGCGTCACCCCTGCGCGCCTGAGCGCAAGCGAGTTCGCAACCGACGGAAATGGACGGCGGCTCCACCAGCCCCACACGGCGCGAATGTAGACCGCGTGGTCCGGAGCGACCGCATCGAAGTCATGCCGAGTTGGAAAGCGGCCCTCGATCAATTGCTCGGGACGGCTGATGTACTCGTGCGGCGGCTCGCCCATCGGCATGAGCACGATCCACTCGCCGGCTGCTGTCGTCTGCGCCGCACGTTTAACGACGTCGACGAGGTCGGCGACGGAGTGAAGGCCGGCAATGGGAATGCCGCCGCGCGCCTTGAGACCTTCGCGGTCCGCATGCGGATGCGCGTCGAAAAACCCCGGCAGTACCGAGCGGCCCGCGAGATCGATGAGCTGCGTCGTGGGAGCGGCCTCTTTGAGGAGCGCCGCGTCGTCGCCGACGGCGACCACCTGACCCGCCCGCACCGAGATCGCTTGGACTATTTTTGAGCTCTGATCGAGCGTGATGATCTTGCCGTTGTGCAGGATCAGATCGGGAGGGGGCATGCAGCGGCATTCTAGGCATGTTCCGATGATTTGCGCCACCTCGGGTTACCGCGGCGCGACGGCTGACCCGATGACCTGAATCGGTTTGTGGCGCCGCCGGCATGAAGGGGTGACGATCACGCAGGGTCGTAGGGCGCAATAAGCGAAGCGCATTGCGCCATGGCGTAGCGCCGGCTGTGGCCGCGCGGCGCCACTTTGCCAGCCTGCAGGAATGCCAAAGATCGTTGGTCTGTGCCTGCCGGCCGCTGGCTCGTTCATGAGTGGCGCAATGCGCTCCGCTTATTGCGCGCTACGCGGTACCTGATGAGGTATGGTACCGTTGCGTCGGAAGTACGGGAGGCGTCGGAGCATGAAACGCCGCGAGTTCATCGCGCTCATCAGCGCCGCCGCAGCCGTGTGGCCGGTCACGCCGCGCGCACAGCAGGCGGCGATGCCGGTGGTTGGCTATCTCGACTCCCGATCCCCTGAGGCGGTGGCGGACAGACTGCGCGGACTTCGCCAAGGCCTGAAGGAAAGCGGCTATATCGAGAACGAGAACGTGACGATCGCATACCGCTGGGCCGAGAACCAACCTGATCGACTGCCGGAACTCGCCACCGACCTCGTGCGCAAACGTGTCGCCGTAATCGCCACTGCCGGGCCTCCGGCTACATTCGCCGCCAAGGCCGCAACCAGCACGATTCCCATCCTCTTCGTGGTCGGCGACGATCCAGCGCGGCTTGGTCTTGTCGCGAGCCTCGCCCGACCGGGAGGCAACATCACAGGAATCAACATTTTCAATGCCGAGTTGGCGGCGAAGCGGCTTGAGCTGCTGCGTGAGCTCGTGCCCCGCGCTACCCGCGTTGCCGTGCTCGTCAATCCGGCCGACGTTTGGGCTACCGAGCCTCAATCGGGTGCGGTGAAAGCGGCTGCTCCCCAAATGGGCTTACAAATCCAAGTCCTCAACGCGGACAGGCGCGCTGAGATCGACGCCGCGTTCGAAACTATCGGTCGCGAGCGGCCGGATGCGCTTTTCGTCGGGACCAGTCCGTTCCTAAACGGCCGACGTGTCCAACTGACCCAGTTGGAAGCATTCCAGCGGCTCCCGGCCATCTACGCGGTCCGTGATTACGCCGAAGTC
>VAZQ01000492.1:0-3256 GCA_005883115.1 Alphaproteobacteria bacterium
GGTTCGCGTCTTCAACCGTCACGGCGTGGAGAAGGACGAGCGTGCGCTCGCCATCGAGCGCGAAGAGATCGAGCGCTTGGCCAAAGACCGCGACGACGAGCAGGCGATCCTCGACCGCAACGTGTACGGCCGTCTGGCCGAGATGCTGGAAGGTCGTCAAGGCATCGCAGGGCCCAAGGGCTTCAAGAAGGATTCCAAGATCACCCGCGCAGTGCTCGAAGAGTACCCGCGGTCTCAATGGTGGCAGTTCGCCTCGCCGAACGACAAGCTGATGGCCGAGATCGAGGCTATCCGCAAACAGTACGACGAGTCGAAGAAAGGACTCGAGCAGCGGTTCCTGGACAAGGTCGAGAAGCTGCAGCGCGGAGATGAGCTCCCGCCTGGCGTGATGAAGATGGTCAAGGTCTTCGTCGCGGTGAAGCGCAAGATTCAGCCCGGCGACAAGATGGCGGGGCGGCACGGCAACAAAGGTGTGGTGTCGAAGATCGTGCCGATCGAGGACATGCCATTTCTCGAAGATGGCACCCCGGTCGACATCGTGCTCAATCCTCTAGGTGTGCCCAGCCGAATGAACGTCGGGCAGATTCTCGAGACCCATCTTGGATGGGCCTGCGCCGGGCTCGGCTCGAGGATCGGTCAAGCGGTGGATGCGTACTATGGCAAACGCGACACGCGTCCGCTGAAGGACACGCTGAAGAGGATTTACGGCGATGACGAGACGATCAAGTCATTGGCCGAGCAGGAGTTGGTTGAGCTCGGAAATAATTTGCGCCACGGGGTGCCGATCGCGACCCCGGTCTTCGACGGCGCCAAGGAGGGCGATATCGAGAAGATGCTCGATCTCGCCGGGCTCGATCATTCGGGCCAGGTGACGCTTTATGACGGACGCACCGGCGAGACTTTCGATCGTGAGGTGACGGTCGGCTTCATCTACATGATGAAGCTGCATCACCTCGTCGATGACAAGATCCATGCGCGGTCGATCGGCCCGTACAGCCTAGTCACCCAGCAGCCGCTGGGCGGAAAGGCGCAATTCGGCGGCCAACGTTTCGGCGAAATGGAGGTGTGGGCGCTCGAAGCCTATGGCGCCGCCTACACGCTGCAGGAGATGTTGACCGTCAAGTCGGATGACGTTGCCGGCCGCACGAAGGTTTACGAGGCAATCGTCCGCGGCGATGACACGTTCGAAGCCGGTATTCCGGAATCGTTCAACGTGCTGGTCAAGGAGATGCGTTCGCTTGGTCTCAATGTTGATCTGCACAATTCGAAGCAGCAGCGGCAAGGATCGGGCGGCGACATCGCGGAGGCTGCCGAGTAGCCGAGGACAGAGGCGGACGACGGGCAGGAATGGGCGCGAGCCCTATGCGAATATCCGTGGTCTGAAACGGAGAGAACTATGAATCAAGAAATCATGAATCTTTTCAGCCCGCAGGTGCCGGCTCAGGTCTTCGACCAGATCCGCATCTCGATTGCGAGCCCGGAAAAGATTCTGTCCTGGTCGTACGGTGAAATCAAAAAGCCGGAAACCATCAACTACCGCACCTTTAAGCCGGAGCGGGATGGCTTGTTCTGCGCGCGCATCTTCGGTCCGATCAAGGACTATGAGTGCTTGTGCGGCAAGTACAAGCGCATGAAGTACAAGGGCATCATCTGTGAGAAGTGCTCGGTCGAGGTTACCCTCTCGCGCGTGCGGCGCGAGCGTATGGGACATATCGAGCTGGCCGCGCCAGTAGCCCACATCTGGTTTCTCAAGTCGCTGCCCTCGCGCATCGGGCTTCTGCTCGATATGACGCTGAAATCGCTCGAGCGTATTCTCTATTTCGAGAGTTACGTCGTGCTCGAGCCGGGACTGACCCCGCTGCAGGATCGCCAGCTGCTCAGCGAGGACGAATACCTCAAAGCGCAGGAGCAGTACGGCGCGGACAGCTTCACTGCCGCGATCGGCGCGGAGGCGATCCGCGAGATGCTCAAGGCGCTCGACCTCGACAAGATGCAGACAGATCTGCGTGCCGAAATCGCGAGTTCGGATTCCGACATCAAGAAGAAAAAGATCGCCAAGCGGCTCAAGATCGTCGAGGCGTTCCAGCAATCCGGCAACAAGCCGGAGTGGATGATCCTGACCCAGGTGCCGGTGATCCCGCCGGATTTGCGGCCGCTCGTCCCGCTCGATGGCGGGCGCTTCGCCACCTCCGACCTCAACGATCTCTATCGCCGCGTCATCAATCGCAACAACCGACTGAAGCGGCTGATCGAGCTGCGTGCTCCTGACATTATTATCCGTAACGAAAAGCGCATGCTGCAGGAGGCGGTGGACGCCCTTTTCGACAATGGCCGCCGCGGCCGCGTCATTACCGGCGCGAACAAGCGGCCGCTCAAATCGCTTGCCGACATGCTCAAGGGCAAGCAGGGCCGCTTCCGCCAGAACCTACTTGGCAAGCGAGTCGATTACTCCGGCCGCTCGGTGATCGTCGTCGGACCCGAGCTCAAGCTGCATCAGTGCGGACTGCCGAAGAAGATGGCGCTCGAGCTGTTCAAGCCGTTCATCTATTCACGGCTTGACGCCAAGGGGCTGTCGACCACGGTGAAGCAGGCGAAAAAGCTCGTGGAAAAGGAGAAGCCGGAGGTCTGGGATATCCTCGACGAGGTCATTCGCGAGCATCCCGTACTGCTCAACCGAGCGCCAACGCTCCATCGCCTCGGCATCCAGGCGTTCGAGCCGGTGCTGATCGAGGGCAAAGCGATTCAGCTCCACCCGCTGGTCTGCGCGGCTTTCAACGCCGATTTCGACGGCGACCAGATGGCTGTGCATGTGCCGCTCTCGCTCGAGGCGCAACTCGAGGCGCGCGTGCTGATGATGTCGACCAACAATATTCTGCATCCCGCGAACGGCTCGCCCATCATCGTGCCGTCGCAGGACATCGTTCTCGGTCTCTATTATCTCTCGATCATGAGTGAGGGCGATCCGCGCGAGTGGAAGCTTGAGCTCTATTCCGAGGAACAGCTCAAGCGCGATTCCAAGAAGACCAATACCGTGCGCAGGTTCTACAGGAATGTCAGTGAAGTCGAGCACGCGCTGCAGGAAAAGGTGATCGGGCTGCACACCAAGATCAAGTACCGCTGGGCAGGCATCGACGAGACGGGCAACCCTTTCCAGCGCTGGTATGAGACGACGCCGGGACGCGTGATGCTCGGCGAGGTGCTGCCGAGGAGCCCGAAGATTTCCTTCGATCTCGTCAACAAGCTCATGACGAAGCGG
>VAZQ01000492.1:3263-4988 GCA_005883115.1 Alphaproteobacteria bacterium
ATCGATCAGGTCTACCGCCACTGCGGACAGAAGGAGACGGTGATCTTCTGCGACCGCATCATGGCGCTCGGTTTTCACCACGCGTTCAAGGCCGGCATTTCCTTCGGCAAGGACGACATGGTGGTGCCGACCTCGAAATGGAAAATCGTCGAGGATACCCGCTCGCTGGTGAAGGAATACGAGCAGCAGTACAACGACGGCCTGATCACCCAGGGCGAGAAATACAACAAGGTGGTCGATGCCTGGTCGAAGGCGACCGATCAGATCGCCGAGGAAATGATGCGTCAAATTTCTTCGGTCGAGCGGATCGACGGCGGCGGGCGTGCCGCCGAGGTTAATTCGATCTACATGATGGCGCATTCCGGCGCACGCGGTTCACCGCAGCAGATGCGCCAGCTCGCCGGCATGCGCGGCCTGATGGCCAAGCCGTCGGGGGAGATCATCGAGAGTCCGATCATCAGCAACTTCAAGGAAGGGCTCTCGGTGCTCGAGTATTTCAACTCGACGCATGGAGCGCGCAAAGGACTCGCCGACACCGCACTCAAGACGGCGAACTCGGGCTATCTCACGCGGCGACTGGTGGACGTGGCGCAGGACTGCATTATCACATTGGAGGACTGCGGCACGTCGTCGGGAATCAAGGTGCGTGCCATCATAGATGCAGGCACCGTGGTGGCTTCGCTCGCAAGCCGTATCCTCGGTCGCACCACCGCCGAGGACGTGCGCAATCCTTCCTCGCACGAAATCATCGTAAAGAGCGGCACGCTACTGGAAGAACCGCAGGTCGAAGCTATTGTCGCGGCCGGCGTACAGGAGTTGCGCATCCGTTCGGTGCTCACCTGCGAGACCAGCGCCGGCGTCTGTGGCAAGTGCTACGGGCGCGATCTTGCCCGCGGTACTCCGGTCAACATGGGCGAGGCGGTGGGCGTCATCGCCGCGCAATCGATCGGCGAGCCGGGCACGCAGCTCACTATGCGCACGTTCCACATCGGTGGCGCTGCCCAGATCTCGGAGCAGTCGGTGATCGAGTCGAACTTCGACGGCACGATCAAAATAAAGAACAAGAACGTCGTGAAGAATTCCGACGGGCAGACAGTGGCGATGGCTCGCAACATAGTTATCGCCGTGGTCGATCCCGACGGGACCGAACGGGCGGTGCATCGAATCCAATACGGCGCGCGCGTGCTGGTCGAGGATGGCGACAAGATCAGGCGTGGCCAGCGCATCGCGGAGTGGGATCCGTATACCCGGCCCATCCTTACCGAGGTCGAGGGCACGGTCGGATTCGAAGACCTGGTCGAGGGCCAGTCGATGTCGGAAACACTCGATGAATCAACCGGCATCGCCAAGCGTGTGGTGACCGATTGGCGTGCCACTCGCGGGGTGGACCTCCATCCGGCGATCGTGGTGAAGGACAAGCAAAACAAGCTGATGAAGCTGGCCCGCGGCGGCGAGGCGCGCTACCAGCTCGCGGTCGACGCCATCATCTCGGTCGATCCGGGAACCCATGTGAAGGCGGGAGACGTTATGGCTCGCATCCCGACCGAGAGTGCCAAGACGCGCGACATCACCGGTGGCTTGCCCCGCGTGGCGGAGTTGTTCGAGGCGCGACGGCCGAAGGAGGCGGCCATCATCGCCGAGATCTCCGGCACCATCCGCTTCGGGCGCGACTACAAGAACAAGCGGCGCATCATCATCGAGCCAGCGGAGGAAGGGGAAGAGCCG
>VAZQ01000493.1 GCA_005883115.1 Alphaproteobacteria bacterium
AGTCCATGTAGACCCGCCGATGCACGCGTGAGCGCACCGTAGCCTTGGTGACGATGAGCAGCGTCGGTTGTTCAAGCAGCGCCCGCATCTGTGCCGTGATGACCAAGGGCTCGTTCCAGCGCCGCAGCACCGCCATGTCGCGTGAACGCAATATGCCGAGCCCGCTCTCGAAGATGGGCTCGAGCGCAGCCTGGGAAGCCGTGAACCCGTAGTCGCGAATGCCAAGAAAGGTGAAATTGTTGTCGAGCAGCCATTCAAGGAACGCGATCGCTTCGGCGATCTCCCCCGGGGGCAGCGGCGGCGGATTGGCCTTTAGCTCCGCAACCACGTCTGCTACCCGCGCAACCATTGCTCGCCAGTCAGCAACGCACACACGGACATCCGCGAGCACGCGCTCGATCGCCTCGACGATCGCGGCACGGCGTGCTTGTTCGTCGATACGTTCGACATGAACGTAGATGATGCTTTCCCGCAGCGCGCCGGGAACGGACTTTGTACCCTTGAACGCGGTGAGCCGGCCGGCGCCGTCGCGCAGCACGCTGAGGACAGGATGCACGACCAAGTGGATATCGATACCGCGCTCGGTGAGTTCGGCCAGCACCGAGTCCACCAGGAATGGCATGTCGTCATTCACGATTTCGAGCACGGAATCGACGCGCAACCGGTCGTGACCCGCCAAGGCGGGCGCGTCGAAGCGAATGTTCGGCACGCCGGGTTTGCGCACGGCGAGCAGCGCCCAAGCATCCGCGGCGAGCTCGGCAAGCTGACGCGGATCGTAACGCATGAGATCTTCGGGAACAGCGTGAGCAAAGAGCGCGACGACGAAATCCTCCGGCACATCGCGATTGCCGCTACCCAGGATGTTGGCGGCTGCAGCAATGAGCGCCGCTTCGGCGCGTTCTTCATCCGTGCCGGGAAGGTCGTCCGCTGCCATCGCGTTGTTCCTCGGCGCGCCCCGCGGGTTACCTTGAACCCTGACATCATTGCCAAAGGTTTTAGGAGCCAAAATCTTCACCCTCAAGTGCTCCTCACAGCCGCATGACACTCAAAGTACACTCAAAGTAAGCTCGTGATGCTCGAAGCAATATCGTTCCATGACCTCAGACGGTAATATCAAGCATCGACCACAGGAGGATGACTGTGCCTAAAGCGACCAAGGACGCGGCCAAGAAGCGATCGGTCCCCACCAAGCGTTCAGCGGTCGTCGGAGCCGCTGACACATCTGCCGCGCCCCACAGCGGCGGTGAAGACGACATCACAATCATGGCGCTAAATCTCGCACCAGGGAAACTCTCGGCCGAGATGGCGGCGTATTTCAAGAAATGCGAAGAAAAGTTGGGCTTCGTACCCAACGTCCTCAAGGCCTTCGCCTTCGATGACGCGAAGCTCAGGGCATTCGTAGACTACCGGCAGGAGCTCGTGCAGAACGCCGCCAAGCTGTCGAAGCTGGAAATTGAAATGATCGCTACGGTGGTCTCCTCACAGAACCGCTGCTTCTATTGCATTACGGCGCACGGCAACGCAGTGCGCCAGCTCGGCGGTCCAGTCTTGGGCGAGATGATGGTGATGAACTATCGAGCCGCACGTCTCGACAAGCGCCAGCGCGCGATGCTGGATTTCGCGGTCAAGCTCACGGCCCAGCCGTGGAAAGTCGAAGAGAGGGACCGCGAGCGCCTGCGTCGCGCCGGCTTCACCGATCGCGACATCTGGGACATCGCTTCCGTTGCGGCCTTCTACAACATGACAAATCGGCTTGCATCTGCGACCGACATGCGGCCGAACACCGCCTATCACGGCCAGGCGCGCTAGTCCTGGAGCCGAGAGTTCGCCAATGACGGCCGCTGGAGGCCAGATGATCGGCATCGCCCGCGCCACGTTGCTCCTCCTGTTCGCATGCCTGACCTGGATCGGGCCGCTGGCGGCAGAGACGCCCGCGCTTACCGATGTCGCACCCGCGAGCGGCTCGCCCATCGAGCCGGTGGCGGCGTCCCACGGCATCGTGGTTGCGCAGGAAGGCCGCGCAGCACGCATCGGTGTCGAAGTGCTCGAGCAAGGCGGCAATGCGATCGACGCGGCCGTGGCGACGGGTTTCGCGCTCGCGGTGACCTATCCGCGGGCCGGCAATATCGGCGGCGGCGGCTACATGCTGATCCATCTCGCCCAGGGCAGGATCGATACGGCGATCGACTATCGCGAGACCGCGCCGGCTGCGACGACACGCGCAATCTTCCTTGATGAGCGAGGCGAAGCCGACCCGCACAAGTCCCAGGACTCCGCGCTTGCCATCGGCGTTCCCGGAACCGTCGCCGGACTTGCGCTCGCGCATGCGAAATATGGCTCGGGAAAATTCACGCTCGCGCAGCTGATCGCGCCGTCAATCGCGCTCGCGCGCGATGGCATTCCGGTCGAGAACGACGTTGCCGACTCGTTGCCCCGGTCGCAAACGCGTCTGGCCCGCTGGCCCGCAACGGCGAAGATCTTTCTCGCCCCCGACGGCCGTCCGCTCGGCCCTGGAGCGACATTACTCCAGCGCGACCTTGCCGATACGCTCTCGGCAATCGCTCGCGAGGGACCGCGCGCGTTCTATCGCGGCGCAATCGCGGACAAGATCGCCAGCGCTGTTCAAGCGGCGGGCGGCATCATGACGCGCGAAGATCTCGAGCGCTATAAGCCGATCGAGCGCACGCCCACCTTCGGCAGCTATCGCGGCTATCGCATCGTGTCGATGCCGCCGTCCTCGTCCGGCGGCGTGGTTCTGGTCGAGATGCTCAATATTCTCGAAGGATACAAGTTGGGAGAACTCGATGCGGCGACGCGTGTCCATTTGATGATCGAAGCGATGAAGCGCGCCTACTTCGATCGTGCGAAGTTCCTCGGCGATCCAGCGAGCGTCACGCCGCCATCCTATCTCACGTCAAAACGCTTCGCCGAAACGCTGCGCGGGCGCATCGACCCCGCCCACGCCGCGCCAGCCGCGAGCTTCGGCTCGATCGTTGCGCCGACGCGCGAAGGTGACAATACCACGCATTTCTCAGTGATCGATCGCTTCGGCAATGCAGTGGCCAACACGACGACTCTGAATTTGAGTTATGGCGTCGGACTCGTGGCTGAAGGCACGGGTATTCTGCTCAACAACGAGCTCGACGACTTCGCCGCCAAGCCGGGCGCTCCCAATGCTTTCGGTCTCGTCGGCGGCGACGCCA
>VAZQ01000494.1 GCA_005883115.1 Alphaproteobacteria bacterium
CGGAACACCGCAGCCGCAGCCGAGCGCGACGACCGCCCCACCGGCTGCCCCACCGTTGACACCAGGTGGCTCCTTTCTCGGCAACGCCGCAGCAGCCGCGGCTGGCGTGATCGGCGGCTCACTCCTGCTGAGCGGCATCCGCTCCATGATGGGCCACCCGCAGGGCGCGCACGCCGCCTACGATCCGGCTGCGGGAGCGAGTGGATCGTCGCCCTGGGGCGGCAGCGGCGGGGGCGAACTCGCCCGCGAGGCGGGGCTCCAAGATATCGGCGGCGGCGCGTCCTCTGGCGAGGACAGCGCCGGCCGCAGCTATGGCGCGCTCGAGGACAAGGCCGGCGACGAGCATGATGACCAGGACGACGTCGACGACGGTGACTTGGGCTTTGACGGCGGCGGCGATGGCGAGGACGTGTGACCGTTAGGGCTGACGCAACGCGGCGATCTGTTTTTCCGATTCTCTAGGATGCGTCGTGCGATCCCGTCGTGTCGGCCAGCGACTTCGGCCGGCGCACGGCGGCAAACGCGATCAATGATATCGCCGCGAAACTGGCGACGACGGCGAGCGCCGCCGGATCCGAGCTGCGCTCTACCACGAACGCGAGCACCAGCGGCGCGATCGCTTGCATCACCAGATAGGGCCCGCCGATCCGGCCCATGAGATGCCCGTAGCCCGCGGCGCCGAACAGCGCGAGCGGTACAGCGCCGCGCGCGATGGTGAGGAGCCCATTGGCCATTCCGAACATCACCGCGAAAGCTGCGGCCGCTGGAATGCTGAGCCCAAACAACGCGAGGAACGCGAAAGCGGTGAGCAGCATGACGACCGCAAAGCGTGCGACGTAGAGCGGATGAATGCGGCGCGCGAATATGAGCTCGCAGATGCGCGAGGCAACCTGTGCCGGCCCGAACAGCGCACCGATCGCGACCACGGTAGCCGCATCAATGCCCGCGCGGCCGAAGATTGCGAGCAGATGCGCAGAGAGACCGGACGGCACGAAGGCGTAGGCGGCAAACGCTGCCGCCACCAGCAGGAAAGGCCAACCGCGCGGTGGCAGAGCGAGGCTCGGCGTCGAGGTTGGCCGATCGAGCTGCGCCACCGTATCCGCGCGCGTGCGCGGCAAAGCAAAAGCATGCAGCGGGGCCGCGATAAGAGCGAGCACCGCGGCATAAACGACGTAGGTGCCCTGCCACCCGATGGTCTCAAGCAGAACATGGGTGGCCGGCCAGCTCACGGTCGAAGCGAATCCCCCGGCCAACGTGAGCGCGGTGATCGGGCCTCGTGCCCGAAGACCGAAGATGCGGCCGAGCGTGGCAAAGGCCGGATCGTAGAGGGTCGCGGCCGTTGCAACCCCGAGCAGCATCCAGACGGCGAGATAAGCAGCGGGATGCTCGACATAGACGAGCAGGGCAAGACCGAGCGCGCCGAGGAGCGATCCGATCGGCATGACCCAATGTCCGCCGTGGCGGTCGATCAAGCGACCGACACGCGGCGAGACGAGACCCGCCGTGAGCAGCGCCAGCGAAAAGCCGCCCATGGCAAAGCTCATTGACCAGCCGCGCTCATCCGCAATCAGCGGGACGGTCAAGACCGGTGGATAGAAAATCGCACCCCAGGCCAAAATTTCGGTGACGCCGAGCACGAGGACGGCGCGCCAGGGGCCGGCGATCACGTCGCGCAGGGTCGGCATGAGGGGCACTGCAGGCGAGAAAACCCAACCCTAGCACGGCGCAGCCGTGCGTCGAGCTAGCCGAGGCGCTTGACCATCGCCACTGCGCTCGCCGGGCAGAGCTCCGCGAATTGTCGGCTGCTGCGGACTGCCTGCGGCACGTCGCTGCGCGCGCAGGTCGCATAGCCGAGGCGCGCGAAGAAATCCGTGCCGGACGCGGTCAGAAGATAGATTGCATGACACTTGAGCGCGCGCGCCTCCGTCTCGAGCATCGCCACCATCGCCGCTCCCATGCCTACCTGGCGCAGCGGCGGCAACGTCACCAGCGAGCGCAACAGCGCATCCCGGCCGAAGATCTCGAGTCCGCCGAAGCCGACCGGCGTGCCCTCGATCGTCTCGAAGCGCCAGACCAAAACGCGTGCGTCGCCCAGATCATCCGCCGGCAGCTTCGCCTTGACGAGCGCAGCCTTGATGCCATCCCGTTCCCAGGGAGCCATCGGTATCGCGACGAGCCGGCGCGTCATGACGGCATCCCTTGCGCCGCGGCGGCAGACGACGTGCGTCGCTTGAGCCGCGCAGCTCGCTTGCTCGATGCGATTTGGATCAGCGGCCGCAATCAGCGCGAGGGCTGAGCGCTCGCCTGCGCTGCGCGCGGCGCGCAACGCACAAAAATGCCGGTGCCGTAGCGGCCGTCGACCTCGGAATCGACGTACTTGAGGATCATCACTCGGCCGTCGAAGGAGACGATTTCTCGATCCTGCGCACCCGGCGTGCGTCCGGCAGGACCGATGTAGTCCCTGCCTGAGGTGCTGCCCTTGAGCCGAAGCTCCTGCAGCTCGCTGGAGTCGGCGAGATACATCATCACGCCGCCGTTGGCGCCCTGGCCGATCACGTAGGGCTGCTTGCACTGTCCGCGCGCATTGGCCTCGGTGCGCGCGCGATCTTCCGGCTTGTGATAGGCCGCGTATCCCCAACGGCCGACGATCTCGGTCGGCCGCACGCGCGCTGGCATCTCCGGTTCCGGCGGGGCGGAAGCGGCGACTTGCGGCGATGGCGTTGTGCTGCAGGCCGAGACTGCCAACGCCGACACCGCGGCGGCAAGGAACGACCAACTCAAACTGCGATTGCGCATCGACAATGTTCCCTCACTTCTTCCGCCACACCGAGGTGCGAGCGCAAAAGACCCACCCACTTGTATCAACCGCATGGTTAACGAGATGCAATCGTGCGGACCTGTGAGACCCCGATCCGGGCGACGTTGGTCGCATGGTAGGGCCCGCCCAAGGCAGATGTGAGGCAGCCAGCCGCGGGAACTGGCCTCCGGCGTCGGTCGCGCAACGCCGGGCTTCATCGCACGCCCGCGCGGAGCTCGGCCAAACAGCAAAACTTTCATCTTTCGTGCGGCGATGACCAGCAACGAGACCGGGGAGCGCGGCGCACACTAGCGCGCGCGAAGGTGCTTCTCTTGGCTGGAGTTCCCTGAGGCGCGACTGAGGCTAACGTCCGCCGGTTCTTGACACGCCTTCCACGAGCCCTTATTTGCACCGAGGCTTTTGGCACTCCATAATGTCGAGTGCTAACGGCTTGCCAGATAGCCCCAAGTTCCGCCCCCTGCACGACCGGGTGGTCGTCAAACGCATCGGTGCCGAGGAAAAATCGAAGGGCGGCATCATCATTCCCGATACTGCCCAGGAGAAGCCGTCCCAGGGTGAGGTCATTGCGGTAGGCCCCGGTGGCCGCGACGAAACCGGCAAGGTCATCAAGCCCGACGTCAAGTCCGGGGACCGGGTGCTGTTCGGCAAGTGGTCGGGCACCGAGGTCAAGCTCGATGGCGAGGAGCTCCTCATCATGAAGGAGTCGGACATCATGGGCGTGATCGCTTGACGTCGATTCACGCCGATAAACAACCCAATGGAGTGACTTGAAATGGCTGCCAAAGAGGTTCGCTTTGCCGGGGATGCGCGCGAGAAAATGCTGCGTGGCGTCGACATCCTGGCCAACGCCGTGAAGGTGACGCTCGGCCCTAAGGGCCGCAATGTCGTGCTCGACAAGAGCTTCGGCGCCCCCCGTATCACCAAAGACGGCGTGACCGTCGCCAAAGAAATCGAGCTCGAAGACAAGTTCGAGAACATGGGCGCGCAAATGGTGCGCGAGGTGGCGCAGAAGACCAATGACATGGCCGGCGATGGCACCACCACCGCCACCGTGCTCGCGCAGGCGATCGTCAGGGAAGGCGCCAAGTCCGTGGCGGCCGGCATGAATCCGATGGATCTCAAGCGCGGCATCGACATCGCAGTGAATGCTGTGGTGAAAGACATCGAGAAACGCTCGAAAAAGGTCGGCTCCTCCGCCGAGGTGGCCCAAGTCGGCACTCTCGCGGCCAACGGCGATACCAAAGTCGGCAAGATGATCGCCGAGGCGATGCAGAAAGTCGGCAACGAAGGCGTGATCACGGTCGAGGAAGCCAAGGCGCTCGACACCGAAGTCGAAATCGTCGAAGGCATGCAGTTCGACCGCGGATACCTCTCGCCGTACTTCATCACCAACGCCGAGAAGATGGTGGCTGAGCTCGAGGACGCCTTCGTGTTGCTGCACGAGAAGAAGCTCTCCGGACTGCAGGCCATGCTCCCCGTGCTCGAGGCGATCGTGCAAGCGGGCAAGCCGCTGTTGATCGTGGCCGAGGACGTGGAAGGCGAGGCCCTCGCAACGCTGGTGGTCAACAAGCTCCGCGGTGGTCTCAAGGTGGCCGCTGTCAAGGCCCCCGGGTTCGGCGACCGCCGCAAGGCGATGCTCGAGGACATCGCAATCCTCACCGGTGGCCAGCTGATCTCCGAAGATCTCGGCATCAAGCTCGAGAACGTGACCACGGCGATGCTCGGCCGCGCCAAAAAGGTCATCATCGAGAAGGAGAAGACCACGATCGTGGATGGCGCCGGCAAGAAGAAGGACATCGAAGCCCGCGTCGGTCAGATCAAGCAGCAGATCGAGGAGACCACCTCTGATTACGATCGCGAGAAACTGCAGGAGCGGCTGGCGAAGCTCGCGGGCGGTGTCGCGGTGATCCGTGTCGGCGGCGCCACCGAGGTCGAGGTGAAGGAAAAGAAGGACCGCGTCGAGGACGCGCTCAACGCCACCCGCGCCGCGGTCGAGGAAGGGATCGTGCCCGGCGGCGGAGTCGCATTGTTGCGGGCCAAGAAAGCGGTCGGTCGCATCGCCGATAGCAATCCCGACGTGCAGGCCGGCATTAACATCGTACTCAAGGCGCTTGAATCGCCCACTCGGCAGATCGCCGAGAACTCCGGGGTCGAGGGTTCGATCGTGGTCGGCAAGATCATGGAGCACAAGTCCGAGACCTTCGGCTTTGATGCTCAGAGCGAGGCCTATGTAGACCTCGTGGATCGCGGCATCATCGATCCCGCCAAAGTCGTGCGCGCGGCGCTGCAGGATGCGGCGTCAGTCGCCGGCCTGTTGGTGACGACGGAGGCGATGGTGGCCGAAGCGCCGA
>VAZQ01000495.1 GCA_005883115.1 Alphaproteobacteria bacterium
CGCTCGCCCTCGTTGCCTTTGCCTCGCTCATAGGCCTCGAACGCGCCCGAAAAGACATCGACGATCTTGCCGCTCGCATCGACTTGCTTTTTGCGTTCCGCCGACAATCCGCCGCAGAATTCATAATCGAGCCCCACATCGCTGGAATAGCCTTTCTCGTGAGCTATCCATTCTTGCAAGGGCCCATGCGACTGGATCGTGAATTTCGTCATGATGCT
>VAZQ01000157.1 GCA_005883115.1 Alphaproteobacteria bacterium
TAAGGATGCGCGGGATGAAGCGCGCGCGCATGGCCGCGCCGCAGGCGTAGCGCCCGGTCGAATTGAACGCAAAACCGATGACGGGCCGACGCTCGCGCACGACGTCGGTGATAACTGCTACGATAGACGTCGTCATCTCGGAGAAATCGAAACTCGAATTGCGCATATCTGACTTCACCGGGACCGTGCATTCGCGGATGTCGACGATACGCATGGGGTTTTTCCCAATTCCTGTTACAGTCTTGGTCGGCAGCTCGATTAAGGCGCGCCGTTTTTATCGCGCGCAGGAGCCGAAGCGACGCTAGCGACGTTATTACTTCAGCAGTTCGCGCGCCCCGAGGGGCGCGGCAACCCCGATCTACAAGAGGAGATGACCATGGCCGCCAGCGATCGTTTCGAGGTTCCCGCCGAAATGCGGGCGCTTGCTGAAAAAAGTGTCGAGCAGGCGAGGCAGGCCTTCGACGGGTTCATTTCGGCGGCGCATCAAGCCGTGAGCGCTTTCGAAGGTCACGCCGAGACCGCCCGCAAAGGCGCCAGGGATGTCACTGAAAAGGCAATGTCTTTTGCCGAGCACAACATCGCGAGCGCCTTTGAGCTTGCGCAAGATCTGGTGCGAGCGAAAGACATGCAGGAGGTCCTGCGGCTCCAGGGGGACTATATCCGCCGGCAGATGCAGGCACTCACGGAGCAGGCTAAGGAACTGGGGGAGAGCACGAGCAAGGCCGCAAAAGACGCGGCTCCGCCGCGCTGAACGGCCGGCCCGAGATTTAGCGTTGACCGGAAAGGACTAATCCGAGCTTTATTGTGCGGCGCAATATTTGTGTTGCATTGCACCAAAAGGCTCGCTATATCCCTCTCACCAGACGGCAGTGGCGTTTGCGGTCTTTGAGGACGGCGGCCACCACGCCGCTGTCCCATGAGGCACGGACCAGCGCCGGGGCGGGTCCGTGCGAGAAGCAACGCCGCCCCTTCAAAGGATAAGACTATGACTGAGGCAATCGAAACCACTCCGTCCAAATCCAAATCCAAAGCGGCTTCGCCGGCCGCCTTCGACATGCCGAAATTCGAACTGCCCAACTTCGAGATTCCCAAAATGGAAATCCCCGCTGCCTTCCGCGAAATCGCCGAGAAGAGCGTCTCGCAGGCGAAGGAAACGTACGAAAAGATGAAGTCGGCCGCCGAGGAGGCGACCGATGTGCTCGAGGACACCTATGCGGCGGCGACCAGAGGCGCCTCCGACTATGGCCTTCGGCTGATCGAGGCGGCGCGCGCGAACACCAACGCTGCGTTCGACTTTGCGAACCAACTGATGACCGTGAAGTCGCTCTCGGAAATGGTTGAGCTTTCCACGGCGCATACCCGCAAGCAATTCGAGGCGTTGACGGCTCAGTCCAAGGAACTCGCCGCGATCGCGCAGAAAGTGGCTACCGATTCCGCCGAGCCCGTCAAGGAAAGCTTGGGTAAGGTGTTCAAGAAAGTCGCCTGATTCGCCGTCGCCGTTGGACGGTGCAGCGATCGAAGCCCGGGCTCCCCGCCCGGGCTTTTGTTTCAAATCGGGGTTGCGGCACGAGCCGTGCGGCGAGCAAGCGCCAGCACCTTGTCAAAGCAGGATCGGGCTCCTAGGTTGCGGCCGCGGCCGGCGACACGTGCAGCTGTAGCTCAGTTGGTTAGAGCGCTTGGCTGTGGACCAAGAGGTCGGTGGTTCGAGTCCACCCAGCTGTACCACCTACGCTAGTTGCATTATGCATTCTTGCCTACCTGTCGCAGGGGGGCAGCTAATCCCGCTAAGGGACCACTGCGGAACCAGAAGGCGTGCGTAGCTAGTTTGGGCAGCTCTATGTCACGCAGCCCGCCCTCGATTTCCCGCAGCCACCCTGTTCGCGTTTATCGCTTGGCGTAATCGGGCGCGCATCGATAACTAGGGGATGATTGTATCGGCGCTGTCTTCGGACGAAACGATGATGACGTGACCTAATCAGCCGGCAGCAAAGGACCACGTCGCGGAACCATCGACCGACTCGCGCGGCATCAGCGCGTAAAGGTCAGTCGATGATCTTCCAGTTCTTGTAGTAGATGAACTTGAAGCTTTGGGTCAGGTATCGGACAACCGTAAGCACGCCAGCCATCAGGTGCGGAAACAGCGTCGGGCGGACGATATCCACGAACAGGCAATAGCGGGGTTGCTCGGTATCGTTGGCCGACAGATGCAACAGCGTGTCATCAAAAATAAACAGCTTGTTATCGCGCCAATAGCTCGTGGTGTCCCCCACGACAATATAGGCGGAATCATCCTTCATATCGTTGAGATTGTACAGAACTCGCAATGACGCCCGAAGATAACCGAAGTGCTTCGAGGTTGATATCCTGCGGTTAAAGATAGAAACCCCAATGGTCTGGACGTACTTCCAAGGCTGGTGAAAGGCCGGCACGTTCGGCGACGTATTGGTGTTTGCGCCGTACCAGCGGAAGAAGAACATCGTACGCTGGTTCTGTTTCGACCGCTCCTCCAGTTGGCGGACGAGGTCAGCATCGTTTGCAGCACGGATCACGCGCGTTACTTCGTCTTGGTAGGCCGGCGGCAAATCCGCCAATCGGTAGACGCCTTTATTGATATAGGGAAGCGACAATAGATCGAGCAGGATATTGATTGGCGACAGCACCCAGGTCCCCCAGCCGTTGCCGATAAAATAGCGCCGCAGCGTCTCGGCATTCACAGGACGGTTGCGGCACGCATCATAGGCGCCGCAAAGCGCATAGAAAATCGCGAGTCGGGGGAAGAAGTATGCGAACGGAGCCAATACGCAGATCGGAAACAGTACCCGCCTCAGTGAGTACTTCCAAATTCGCGCAAAGAGCTGTCGGCCCGTGAGAGTTTCAGAAGCTGTCGCAGTCACAAATCACCTATAGCACGATCGTAAGTGCCACCCATTTCCTGACGATCGCTCGGGGGTTGTCTAAAGCGTTATCGTGTTGATCGGCACCCTCGTGGATGCATCGTTTGTTCCAGAAATAATCGTTCGCGTCGAGGGCGCGCAGCTTGGGTATGTCTCCCACTCGTCACAGCCTACTTACAGGATGTCAAATTGGCAACATCAGGCGCGCGTACCTGATTGATCTCGCAACTGCTCATGCGCCGGTGAGACCGGCGTATGAAGTTTCGGTCAAGACGCGAATTGCCTTCCATCGGCCTTGCGTCAGCTTCGGCCAGCTGCGGACATGATCTCGTGAACGTTGGCTATCAGAAACAGGCGCATCAATATGATTCCGCGATGACTCCCCTGTCTCCCTCTAGCTCAATAGCGCAGCGTCGCGGCCTCTCCTCAAGTCCTGCGTGTGGCGACGAACCGCGCTGCGGCCTTGAGCACGTCTGCATCGCTGCCGAAGTTATTGAGCGCCGCCTGTGCGTCGATGACCAAGCTTTCCAGACGCCGTCTCGCGGCGGCGGGTCCCAGTACGCCGACGAGTGTTGCCTTGTGGGCGGCCGCGTCCTTGCCCGTTGCTTTGCCGACCGTTGCTGGATCGCCTTCCACATCGAGAAGATCGTCCGCGATCTGGAACGCCTCGCCCAGCGCCGAACCGTAGCGCTCGAATGCCGCCCGCTGGACTTGATCCGCCTTGCCCAAAATCGAACCGGCAACGCACGCGAATCGCAGCAGTGCGCCCGTTTTCATCGCCTGTAAAGTCTTGACGTCCTGATCTCTGAGTTTGGGCGGCAAAGCATCGAAGCGCCCTTCGGCGGCGAGGTCGAGCATTTGTCCGCCGACCATACCGCCGAATCCCGCCGAGCGTGCGAGCGCCGAGACGAGCTCGAGCCTCACGGCGGCATCAGGATGCGTCTCCGGCCGTGAAAGAATGTCGAACGCAAGCGTGAGAAGGCCGTCGCCTGCAAGGATCGCGGTCGCTTCATCGAATGCTTTGTGTGTGGTTGGACGGCCCCGCCGCAGATCATCGTTGTCCATGGCGGGCAGATCGTCATGAGCAAGCGAATAACAATGCACGCATTCCACCGCAGCGCCCACCAGCAGCGAGCTTGGTCGCGAAACGTGAAATAGCGTCGCCGATTCCACCACTAGGAATGGCCGCAAGCGCTTGCCGCCACCGAGGCTCGCATAGCGCATCGCCTCGAGCAGCCGCGTCGGGCGTGCCAGTTCGCCATCGATCGGCCTCGAGCCGAGCAGGCGGTCGAGCAGCACTTCCGTGTCCTGAGCCACGCGGCTGAGCCGGTCCTGAAAGACCGCGTCAACGCCCTTTTTCTTCACAGGATCGACGCTGGCCATGCGTTCCGCCCCCACAGCGCGTACGGCAAGACGAGACTTACGATCTTTGCGTCGGAAAGACGCATCAACTCGTCAGCGCGTGCTCGACCTGACCATTGGTCAAAGCGCGTTGGCCGACAATTTAGCAAGGGCTTTCTCCGGCCGTCCAACTTTTCCTACTGGAATTCATTGAATATGTTGCACTGCCTTGTGGAGCGCTCCCATCGGGGAGTGGATCGGTCCGAGTCTAGAGCGGAGGCTTTGTGTTAACCCTCGCGTCAACTGCTCTTGCGGTCTGGCTGTATCTCATCTTCGCCCGTGGCGCTTTTTGGCGCTGCAGCCAAAGGGACGATTGGCCGTCACCGCAGGTGCCGGCACGGCCGCCGGTGGCGGCCGTCGTGCCTGCGCGCAACGAGGCAGACTGCATCGGCCGGACCATCGCATCGCTGCTCGCGCAAGACTATCCTGGTCCATGGACGGTCATCCTGGTTGACGACGACAGCAGCGATGGTACCGCTGAAATTGCGCACCGGGGTGCCGATGGTAATGAGCGGCTGAAGGTGGTGAGGAGCCGCGGTTTGCCGGCGGGATGGACAGGCAAACTCTGGGCAATCAAGCAAGGGATCGATGCCGCCGCCGCCTTACCCCAGCCGCCCGTCTATGTGCTACTCACCGATGCCGACATCGTACATGCGACCGACTCGGTGAGCCGCCTGGTGGCGCACGCCGAGCGCAACGCGCTCGTGCTAACGTCGCTTATGGTGAAGCTTCATTGTGAAAGCTTTGCCGAGCGTATCGCCATTCCGGCATTCGTTTTTTTCTTCCAGATGCTCTATCCATTCGTCTGGGTCAATCGAAGACAGAGCTCTGTCGCGGCGGCTGCCGGCGGCTGCATGCTGGTGCGGGCCGACATTCTCTGTAAGGCTGGCGGCATGGACGCCATCCGCGCCGCCCTCATCGATGACTGCGCCTTGGCGAAAGTGCTCAAGGCTCACGGACCGATCTGGCTCGGGCTAACCGAGCGCGTGCGTAGCATCCGGCGCTATCCAGCGGTTAGCGACATACGTCGCATGGTGGTGCGCTCGGCCTATGCGCAGCTCTCCTATTCACCCCTGGTTCTCGGGGGAACCGTGGTGTCGATGGCGCTGACTTATCTGCTCCCTCCGCTGCTTGCGATTTTCGGCAGCGGGATCGCGCGCGTGATCGCGGTCGTGGCCTGGGGTCTGATGTTTATCGCCTTCCAACCGACGCTACGGTTTTACCGGCTCTCGCCGTTATGGGGTCTCGCTATGCCGGCGATTGCCCTCGAATACATGATTTTCACGCTCGATTCCGCCTGCCAGTATATGCGAGGACGAGGCGGAAGCTGGAAGGGGCGCCTGCAGGCCAATGTCTCGGAGCAGTGATGATTACCCCCGCTGACGCGCGTTCGGGCAAAGGCCATCGGGACGAGAATTTCCCTGTAGCCTCCCGGTTGATTCACCCGCGCCACCGCCCTCCCATACTCGCCTTCTACGAATTCGTGCGAACCGCCGATGACATCGCGGACCACTCCGCGCTCAAGCCGGTGGAAAAGCTCGCGCTGATCGATCGGCTCGAAGCGACCTTGTTGGGCAAAACCAACGACGATCCGGTCGGTGTCGACCTGCGCTCGCAGCTCGCGGCACGTCAACTCTCGCCGCGCCACGCACAAGATTTGCTCGTCGCATTTCGGATGGATGTGACGAAACTACGATACCGCGACTGGGATGACCTCATGGGTTACTGCACGTATTCAGCCATGCCGGTGGGACGCTTCGTGCTCGATGTCCATGGTGAGAGCCGCGGTACCTGGCCGGCTAACGATGCGTTATGCGCAGCGTTGCAGATCATCAATCACTTGCAGGATTGCGGAAAGGATTACCGCAATCTCAACCGCGTCTATATTCCGCTCGACGTGCTTGCCGATACTGGCACCGGTGTGGCCGAGCTGGGTGGCGAGCGGGCATCTGCCGGCCTGCTCGCATGTATCTGTCGACTTTCGAGGCGCACCCGCGCGCTTCTGCGCGAGAGCAAACCTTTTTCCGCCAGAATTGAAGACACGCGGCTCGCTCTGGAGGTCGCGGTCATTCAGACCTTTGCCGAGCAACTGGTGCGGTTGCTGAGCCGGCGTGATCCATTGAGCGAACGCGTGCATCTCGGCAAAGCGGGGGTCGCAGGCTTCGGCATGCTCGGCCTATTATGGGGTGCAACCCGCCGCGTCGGCCGCGCCTTCGCAGCCGGCCACACAACGCAGGATGCGTGAAAAGTTGGCATTGGGAGAAAGTTCAGATGTGGCTGCTGTGGAACGGGCGTCAGGCAGCTCGTTTTATAATGCAATGCGGATACTGCCGCGCGCGCAGCGTTCGGCCATGTTTGAAATCTATTCCTTTTGCCGGCAGGTCGACGATATCGCGGATTCGCGAGGTCCGCGTGCTGAACGGCGCCAAGAGCTTCAGCGCTGGCGCGCCGATATCGATGCGCTCTACGCGGGCAAGCCCGCTGCGCGCACGCGCGGGCTCGTCACGCCGGTACACGACTTCGGCCTGCGCCGCGAAGACTTCCATGCCATCATCGACGGAATGGAAATGGACGTGGTCGAGGACCTTCGGGCGCCGGACGACGCCACCCTCGATGCCTACTGCAATCGGGTCGCGAGCGCGGTCGGCCGACTGTCGGTCCGCGTCTTCGGAATGGAGGAGCAGGCTGGGATTGCACTTGCTCATCACTTAGGGCGGGCATTGCAGCTCACCAACATTTTGCGCGATCTCGACGAGGACGCAGTGCTTGGACGCCTCTATCTCCCGGCACAGGCCTTGCGCGCGGCCGGTATCGAGTCAACCGATCCGGCGACGGTGCTCGCGAGCCCGATGCTCGGGACGGTCTGCGTTTGCGTGGTCGAGCGCGCACACGGGCACTTCGCGCAAGCAGACAAGATCATGGCGCGAAGTCCTCGCCGCTGCGTGCGCGCGCCGCGAATCATGGGTGAGGCCTATCGCCTGATTCTCGATAAGCTGGTGGCGCGCGGCTGGTCGCCTCCACGCCGTCCAATCCGGCTGCCGCGGGCGCGGCTGTTGTGGATCATCATGCGCCACGCGTTCTTCTGATGCCGCGCGCGGTTCACGTCATTGGGGCGGGGCTCGCCGGGCTTGCCGCCGCTGTGCGCCTTGCAGCGCGCGGCGTCGCCGTCGTCGTGCACGAGGCCGCCGGCGCGGCGGGCGGCCGCTGCCGGTCCTACCATGACCCGCTGCTCGACATGGTGATTGATAACGGCAATCATCTTTTGCTTTCCGGCAATCATGCCGCGCTTGCCTACCTCGAGACGATCGGCTCCGCCGGCGGCCTTGCGGGTCCGCCGGCGGCTCAGTTTGCCTTCATGGATCTCGCAAGTGGGGAGCGATGGACGTTGCGCATGAATGCGGGACGCCTGCCGTGGTGGATTTTCGACCGCACCCGGCGCGTGCCAGGCACGAGTGCCAGGGATTATTTGTCGTTTGCGCGCCTGCTCTATCCCTCGCGTACAAAAACCGTTTGCGCCGAAGTGAAATGTGCGGGCACCCTCTACCAGCGGTTCGCGCGGCCGCTCTGGCTGGCGGCGCTCAACACCGAACCGAAAGAGGCAAGCGCCAGCCTCGCCGGCGCGGTCCTTCGCGAAACATTGGCGGCGGGAGGCAAAGCCTGTCGGCCGCTGATCGCCCGGGACGGGCTGAGCGAGATTTTCGTCGCGCCGGCGCTGTATTTTCTAAGCGAGCACAGTGCGAAGGTCGTATTTGGGCATCGCCTGCGTGCGCTCGGTCTTACGCACGGCAAGGTCACTACGTTGGATTTCGGCGACGACCAGGTAGTGACCGACGATGCTGACGTAATCCTCGCAGTACCGCCTGCCATGGCGGCGGCCCTCGTGCCCGGCCTCGCAGCCCCAACGCAGTTCCGTGCCATCGTCAACGCACATTTTCGTCTTGAACCGCCGGCGGGACTTGCGCCGATTACTGGAATCGTGAATGGGACTATCGAATGGCTCTTTACCTTCCCCGGCCGATTGTCGGTGACAATCAGCGCTGCAGATCGCCTGCTCGATATCCTGCGCGAGACACTGGCCAAGCAGTTGTGGCAGGAAGTGGCGACTGTTGCCGGTCTTCCTGTGGCGCTGCCGCCATGGCAGATCGTGCGCGAGCGACGTGCAACCTTTGCCGCGACACCCGGGGAGAATGCCAAGCGCCCGGCTGCGACGACAGCGTGGAGCAATTTGCGGCTCGCTGGAGATTGGACGAACACCGGTTTGCCGGCAACTATCGAAGGGGCGATTCGATCAGGCAATCGGGCGGCTGATCTCCTAGCTCGATCCTAATTGCGCACGTCAATGAACTGCGTCCAGCCGAAATCCTCCGCCGTCGACCAAAGCATCGAGGCTGCGACCCGCGGCCTCTTCGCTCTGCAGCAGCCGGACGGACATTGGGTCTTCGAACTGGAGGCGGATGCAACCATTCCGGCGGAATACATTTTGCTACGGCACTACTTGGCCGAGCCCGTAGATAACGTGCTCGAGGCCAAGATCGCGGCGTACCTGCGCCGAGTGCAGGGCGAGCACGGCGGTTGGCCGTTATTCCACGAGGGCGCCTTCGACATGAGCGCGAGCGTAAAAGCCTATTTCGCGCTCAAGATGATCGGGGACTCCGTCGACGCCCCGCACATGGCGCGCGCGCGGGCGGCGATCCGCGCCCGAGGCGGCGCATCGCGCTCGAACGTGTTTACACGGGTGATGCTGGCGCTGTTCGGTTTCATCGGTTGGCGCGCCGTTCCGGTGATGCCGGTCGAGATCATGCTGCTGCCGAAGTGGTTCCCCTTCCATCTCGAAAAGGTCTCGTATTGGAGCCGCACGGTCATCGTGCCGCTCTTGGTATTGATGGCGCTTCAGCCGAGGGCGCGCAACCCCGGGCGTGTTGCGATCGATGAGCTGTTTCTCGAGCCGCCGCAGACGATCGGGCTGGCGCCGAAGGCGCCGCAGCAGAAGGCGGCGTGGTTTTGGTTTTTCCGCGCCGTCGATGCCGTACTGCGTTTTGCCGCGCCGCGGTTCCCGAAACGATTGCGCCAGCGCGCGATGCAGTGCGCGGTGTCCTGGGTCACCGAGCGGCTCAACGGCGAGCATGGCTTGGGGGCGATTTTCCCGGCCATGGCAAACAGCGTCATGATGTTCGACGCGCTCGGCTATGCGGATGGTCATCCGCACCGGGCGATCGCGCGCCGATCTATCGAGAAGCTTCTCGCCTTACGTGACCACGAAGCTTATTGCCAGCCATGCGTGTCGCCGGTTTGGGATACCGCGCTCGCCTGTCACAGTTTGCTCGAGGTCGGCAGCGATCAGGCCGTAACGCAAGTCCGCAAAGGTCTCGAGTGGCTTGCAGCAAAGCAGATCCTCGAGCTCAAAGGCGATTGGATCGCGCGGCGGCCCGATGTGCGGCCCGGCGGTTGGGCATTCCAGTACGCCAATCCGCATTATCCAGACGTCGACGACACTGCCGTGGTGGTGATGGCGATGGACCGCGCGCAGCGCTTGAGCTCACAGGATGACTTCCGCGCATCATCGCCACGGCGCACGAATGGGTCTTGGGGATGCAAAGCAACAACGCGGCTTGGGGCGCGTTCGATGCCGACAACGAGCACTACTATCTGAACAACATCCCGTTCGCCGATCATGGCGCATTGCTCGATCCTCCGACCGAGGACGTCACCGCCCGCTGTATTTCGATGCTGGCACAGATCGACGAATCCGCGCCGAACAGCGCGGCGGTGGCACGTGCGGTCGATTACTTGCGCCGCACGCAGACCGCAGAGGGAAGTTGGTATGGCCGCTGGGGCATGAATTACATTTATGGAACTTGGTCGGTGCTGTGTGCGCTGAATGCGGCTGGCGTGGACCATGCTTCGCCCGAGTTGCGCCGCGCGGCGGCATGGCTGGTCAAGATCCAAAATTCCGATGGGGGCTGGGGCGAGGACGGTATGAGCTACAGGCTTGATTACCGCGGGCACGAGAGCGCGCCGAGCACAGCCTCGCAAACAGCCTGGGCGCTCCTGGGCCTGATGGCGGCCGGGGAGAACGACCACCCCGCCGTCGCGCGCGGGATCGATTATCTCTTACGCACGCAGGGCGAGGATAGCTTCTGGAACGAGCCGCGCTACACCGCCACCGGTTTCCCCCGCGTGTTCTATCTTCGTTACCATGGCTATTCTAAATTTTTCCCCCTGTGGGCGCTCGCGCGCTACCGCAATCTCAAAAATACCAATGCACGCTCGGTGCCGCACGGCATCTGATTCCAATCTTATCTTACTAGGTTCTCGCAGGTCACTCCGCCGCCTCGAGCGGTACGCGCTTCTCGGCCTCATGAATCGCCGCGAGTTGTTGCTCAACATGGCGCGAGAACACGAATTCGGCCGGGCGCTGCCGATCGAGCGGGATTTCGGGCGCCATCGGTCCTTCGGTGCGCGGACCGAAAATGGCGACCTTGAGGGCCTGCC
Source organism: Alphaproteobacteria bacterium (assembly GCA_005883115.1). Taxonomy (GTDB): domain Bacteria; phylum Pseudomonadota; class Alphaproteobacteria; order Rhizobiales; family Xanthobacteraceae; genus VAZQ01. Next base: position 10,788 of record VAZQ01000157.1, read on the forward strand.
ATGGCTGCGAGATCGTCGCTTCGGCTGCCGTCGGCTCGTAGCCGCAATGGGCCATGCAGTTGGCGCACTTTTCGTATCGGCCGGTGCCGTAGGAATCCCAATCCGTGGTGTCCATCAATTCATGGAACGTCTTGGCATAGCCTTCGCCGAGCAGGTAACAGGGTTTCTGCCAACCGAAGATGTTGCGGGTGGGCATGCCCCAGGGCGTGCAGTGATAGGTCTGGTTTCCGGCAAGAAAATCGAGATAGAGGTTCGAGTGGATGAAATTCCATTTCTTACCCTTGCCCATGCTGAAGACCTTCCGGAACAGCTCCTTGGTCTTTCTGCGGCTGAGGAAGTGCTCCTGGTCGGGCGCGCGCTCGTAGGCATAACCCGGCGAGATCGACACGCCGATGCCGAGCCCCTTGCAGTAATCGAGGAAAGCCGCGACGTCTGCGGCGGGATGGCCGTCAAAGATCGTGGCGTTGACGTTGACGGCGAATCCCTGGGCCTTCGCAGCCTTGATCGCAGACACGGCGCGATCGAATACGCCCGGCTGACAGACCGACTTGTCGTGGTGCTCGCGCAGCCCATCGAGGTGGACGGAGAAGAAGAGATAAGGCGACGGCTCGA
>VAZQ01000599.1 GCA_005883115.1 Alphaproteobacteria bacterium
GCACCATTGCGGGTGCGGGCCGATGCGCTCGACCGGCGCGGTATCGGTGAGGTCGGCGATATGATCGTGGGCGAGCGTTCGCGCGGCGATCGCGAGCGCGCGGTAAACCGAGTAGCCGCCGGCATGGCTGCCGACCGCATTGCGATGCGCAGGGTTGCGCAAGGTCGCGATCACCGGTCCGCGTTCGGCGGCGCTGGGCGCGCCCCAAATGAGTTGCGGCGAATCAACCGCGGTTTGCATCGGTGAGCCGTTTCCGATACTCAGGCTCAGGTCCATGACACACCTTACTGACGTCGATATGACGCCATGACTGCGCAATCTCAGCCCAGCCGCTGAGCTGCGAAAAAACAAACAGGATAATCGAAATTCGGCCCGCGATCAAGGCGGGGAAGCCGCAGGGGTGGGCAAACGAAGCGTGCCCACCACTTTTGTCCGTGCCGTGATCTTTCGGCGCGTGTCGCGGATCTTCGCGTCGGCAATGACGAAGCCGCCGTTGCCCAGCCCACGCGTATTACGCGTACTTTCTGAGTTTGATGCTTCGTGCAATCACCCGGACGGGGCGGGCGGTGCAACGGCGGCATCGGTTTGCCCGCTCGCGCTGAGCGCGCGCGCGACGAAGCCTGAGGCCTTCATCTCCTCGACGAACTCGCGCAAATAGCGCGCGCCGGCGTCGCGGCCCTTTGGGGTGCCCATGGCCTGCTCGATCACCATGAAGCGGCCGGGGATCACGCGCGTGTCCGGGTGCTCCTTGGCGAAGGCCACGATCGGCTGCTTCACGCCGGCGGCGACTTCGAGCCGTTCCCGGCGAAAGAGCGCCAGCGCGTCGGGTCCATTTGCTTCCCGCACCAGCTTGGCGTGCTTGAGCGCGCGCGTGAGATAAAGGTCGTACGCACTCGCGCGCGCCACCGCGACGCGCACGCCGTCGCGGTCGACGTCCTCGACCGTCTTGAGGCCTGAGTCCGCCGGCACGACATAGGCGCCCTCGATCAGCACGTACGGCGCCGTGAAATCGATGCCGGCGCCGCGCACCGGGTCGATCGCCAGGAATGCGATATCCCAGACGCCGTTCGCCAGCGCGTCCACCACTTTGCCGGCGGCATCGAAGGGGACGAATTCGATCGGAACGGCAAGCCGCTTGGCCAATTCCCGCGCAAGCTCCGACGATACGCCGCGCGGCTCGCCGCTCGCCGGGTCCTTTTGCGCCAGCACGGTATTGCCGAAGTTGATCGCCGCGCGCAGCTTGCCGCTGGGCGCGAGCGTGGTGACGACGTTCTTCGCGACATTGTCGGCCATGGCACCACACACGAGAGAAAAGGGGAGGGAGAGCGGCAGGGAGAGCGGGAGGGCAGACGAGGCGAGCGGCTTCATAGACGATCGTTGGTCGGTGCAGCCTATCCGAGCGCGCTTGCATTGCAAGGCCGCTCGGCCACACTCATACAATTGCAATTCCACCAGGGAGAGAAACGATGGCCAAGATCACCAGGACCAATCCCGAGGGCATTTCAAAGCCGTTCTCGAATTACTCGCATGTGGTGACGGCCGAGGGCGCGCAGAAGCTCGTGTTCTGCGCCGGCCAAGTCGGCGCCGACGCGGATGGAAAAGTGCTGCCACCCGATGATTTCGAGGCCCAAGCCAAGATGGTGATGGGAAACCTCGCCAAGGCGCTCGCCGCCGGCGGCGCCAAGATCGCCGATGTCACCAAGATCACGATCTACATCTGCAACCCGCACGACGTGCCGAAGGC
>VAZQ01000600.1 GCA_005883115.1 Alphaproteobacteria bacterium
TCGCCAGGTGACGTAGCGCTGTTAAGAAGAGACGGAGCGCTCCCTCCTCGGTCCATGTCGGCTCTCCTGACCATCTTTCCAGCCAACGCGGCCGGCTGCGGCTTCGCTTGGCGGCTACTGTAAAATCGGAAGCAGCTGCGCGGCCTTGGATGCTATGTCGCACCGTTCGACCAGCTTGGGGTCTCCTTTGATGACTTCAAATGCCGTCGCATCGCCTTCGGTCCAGAAGCGGATGTCAAGTCTGTGCTTTCCGATGCGAAGATCGCGCACCGTCAAGTCAGGCAACCAGTACGGAAGCGCCGGATCGACATAGAGCTTATTGCGCGGCGCATCCGGTTGAAATCCCAAGAGAGCCTGGGTCAGCATGAAGACGGAGCCGGCCGCCCACGCTTGGGGCACGTTCGCCCCGATATACTGAACCGGGAAATTGCTCTCGGTGCGTTCGGCCGCGGTGTAAAGCTCCGGCAGCTGATTGAGCAGGAAATGGCTCGCCGCCACGCTCACGTCGTGCGCGACCCGCGCCGCCTCCGCGCCAAAGCCGTAGTATTTGAAGCCCATGGCAATGATGGCGTTGTCGTGCGGCCACACCGAGCCGGTCTGGTAATTGTATGGATTGAATGCCCGATGATCGGCGGACAGCGTGCGAATGCCCCAACCCGTCCACATGTCGGATGCCATCAGGCGGTCGACCACCCTCTTTGCACGCGCGCGGGGCACGATGCCGCACCATAAGCAATGCCCGGCATTGGAGGCGACGGTCAAAACCTTGTTCTTGTTACCGTCGAGCGCATAGACATAGAACCCCAATTCCTCGTCCCAGAAGGCTTCGTTGAACCGCTCGAACAGCGCCGCAGCCTTGGCCCGCAAGTCCTTCGCACGGTCAGGCTTGCCGAGTGCGTCGAACGCCTCGGCCATTCGGACCCAAGCGTTGTAAACGTAGCCCTGAAGCTCGCACAGTGCCTTCGGGCCCTTCACCAGCGAACCATCGGGATACATGACCGCGTCGCCGGAATCCTTCCAACCCATGTTTTCGTAGCCGGCCGAAGAGCGCGTCTGATACTCCTGAAATCCGTCGCCATCGCGGTCGCCGTATTTGTCGATCCACGCGAGGCAGCCTTCCGCCGTCGGCAGGTGCCGTTCCAGCAGCGCCTTGTCGCCAGTCGCGCGCCACGCGGCGTGCAGGGTGATCAGGTAGAGGGGCGTGGCGTCCGCGGTTCCATAATAAGGGGTGTGCGGGATGAGCTTGAAGTGCGCAAGCTCGCCGTACCGCAATTCGTGCAGGATCTTGCCCGGTTCGGCGTCGCGGTACGGATCATCGTCCTTGGCTTGCAGCGAACCCAGAATCTCGAGCGCTCCGCGGGCGAATTCCGGATAGACCAGTACATTCTGCAGCGAAACGATCAGGCTATCGCGGCCGAATGGAGCGACGAACCACGGCAGTCCCGCGGCAGGCAGGAAGATAGTGTGGCCCGTGCCCCTGATCGGCAGGCGCAGCGCGGCCATGTCCTCGAGCGCTTGGCGAAAGAGACGGTAGAATTCCTCGTTGCTTGTCTCGATCTTGACCACTGTCTTCAGCCATTCCGTCGTCGTCAGGGAATAACGGGACCTGCGACCTTCCCCGACGCAGTCGTGCGGCGCGTGAAAGCGCTGCTCGCCGTCTTCCAGCAAGTAGAGCAAACAGGCGTGCCAGGCCTCGCGCGGCTGAAGCGCCACTTCGAAGCTGAGCCGCCCATTGGCGGAAGCAGCCTTGCTCGTTGCGCGCGACACGGTGATTGTTACCGAGCGGTGAAAATCTCGGTTCGAATAAGCGGTACGCAGCCGCTGCCGTCGCTGCGACCATTCCGTCGTGATCTGGCCGCGGCGTACGATGTGGCCCGACTTGACCTCGAATATGTCGGCGAAATCGCATCGCGGCGCGACTTCGAGCTGAAACCGCACCGGCTTCATGCTGTTATTGGTGATGTCGAGATCTTCATGCAGGCCGCCGGTGATGGATCGACTGATCGTCAGCCCGATAGTGCGCGGCGCGATTAACCCGTCTTCGGTGAGAATGGACTTGTTGGTGAGGAAGATGCGGGCGGCATGATAATTGATGGGACCGCCATTCAGTAGCTCCCACGGTTCGCCATTGGCGTAAATCGCCCAGTTGCTGACCATCCGCGTGTCGAGAAAGTACAGCCCTTTCTCGCTCGGCCAGGTGATCTGCCCGTCTGGCATGCTGACGAGCACCGTCTGACCCTCGTGGATGGCGATCTGTGGCGGACCAACGTGAACTTTGAATGCCATGAGGTGTCCTCGTATGCGCAAGGTGTATGTCGCAAGGCGCAACCCTGCCAACCTTGCTCTCGATCGGCCTCGGGCATTAATACCGCATTCGACGGTCCATGAATCCCGTCTCTATTGTTTAGCCACTGGCCTTGTTTCAGGCATAGCACGGGCTCTATTCGCACCCCGCGGTGTAGCTGACTACAGTTTAAAAAATGTG
>VAZQ01000601.1 GCA_005883115.1 Alphaproteobacteria bacterium
TGACCATACGGCTATTTCGCAGGTCTCTCGGCTCGAGGTTATTTCGACAGGCGCCCGGCGGCGCTGGACGTTGGCGGAGAAGCAGCGGATCGTGGCGGAGAGCTACAGCGCGCCGCGAGTTGTGTCGGCGACGGCGCGGCGGAATGGGTTGTCTGCGAGCCAATTGTTCACCTGGCGCCGGCTGGCCCGAGCAGGGCGGCTTATTGAGGCCGAAGAGGCTGCCACATTCGCGCCGGCGATTATCAGCCGGGAGGCTTCGTCGACCAGTTCGCCATCGTTCCCCGAACGCGTTGAAGGTACGGAGAACTTACCACACGCACCTTGTCCTGTCGGTGTTGCGGGCCGGATCGAGATCGTGTTGGCGTGGGGGCATCGTGTGGTGGTCGACAATGGCGTCGATTCAGCTGCGCTAGCGCGTGTTCTGGCGGTGCTGGAGCGCCCATGATCCCGCTTGCGAGCGGCATGCGGGTATGGCTGGCGACCGGTCACACCGATATGAGGAAGGGCTTTGCGAGTTTGTCGTTGCTGGTGCAGGAGGTGCTGCGGCGCGATCCGCTGTGCGGACATCTGTTTTGCTTTCGTGGGCGCCGCGGCGATCTGTTGAAGGTGATCTGGCATGACGGCCAGGGCGCCTGCCTGTTCACGAAGCGATTGGAGCGTGGCCGGTTTTTGTGGCCGAGCGTGGCCGACGGCGCGGTGACGATCTCATCGGCGCAGCTGGGATATTTGCTGTCCGGAATTGATTGGCGCCATCCGCAAGAAACTTGGCGGCCGACATCGGCTGGATGACGGTTTTGCTTTGCAGTTGTTGACGAATATGATTCTGTCGCCGTGTGACATCGGCCCCTGAATCTCTGCCATCCGATCTTGCCAGCGCGCATGCGATGATCATCGCCGAGCGCGCCGCACGCGTCGAAGCCGAAGCCGTTGCGGCTCGCGCGCAGGCGGTAAACACCAGCACGGAAGTGCTGATCGCCCATCTCAAGCTTGAGATCGAGAAGCTTCGCCGGGCGCTTTACGGCAGCCGCTCGGAGCGCAAGGCTCGGCTGCTGGAGCAGATGGAACTTCAGCTGGAAGACCTGGAGGCGGCCGCGACCGAGGATGAGCTGGCGGCCGAGAAAGCAGCGGCACGGACGCAGACGGTCAAATCGTTTGAGCGCAAGCGGCCTTCCCGCAAACCATTCCCCGACCATTTGCCGCGCGAGCGCGTCGTCATCGCGGCGCCGGAAAGCTGTCCCTGCTGCGGGTCGACGAAACTGTCGAAGCTGGGGGAGGACGTCACCGAGACATTGGAGGTGATCCCACGTCAGTGGAAGGTGATCCAGACGGTGCGGGAGAGGTTCTCGTGCCGGGAATGCGAGACGATCACGCAGCCGCCGGCGCCGTTCCACGTCACGCCGCGGGGCTTCGCCGGACCGAACCTTCTGGCCATGATCCTGTTCGAGAAGTTCGGACAGCATCAGCCGCTGAACCGACAGAGCGAGCGATACAGGCGGGAAGGCATCGATCTGAGCGTGTCGACGCTGGCCGACCAGGTTGGCGCCTGCACGACGGTCCTGCAACCGCTGCATGCGCTGATCGAGCGCCATGTCCTAACTGCCGAGCGGTTGCACGGCGATGACACGACGGTGCCGATCCTGGCCAAGGGTAAAACGGTCACAGGCCACATCTGGACCTATGTGCGTGACGACCGGCCCTTTGACGGTCGCGCGCCACCGGCGGCGCTGTATTACGCCTCGCGTGATCGCAGGCACGAGCATCCCGCCCGACACCTTCAGGCCTTCACCGGCATCCTGCAGGCAGATGCCTACAGCGGGTACAATGAGCTCTACGATCCGTCGCGTCCTCAAGGAGCGATCACGTCGGCATTGTGCTGGAGCCATGCAAGGCGGCAGTTCTTTGAACTGGCGGACATCGCGGCCAATGCCCGGCGTGGAAAGAATGCGCCGGCGATCTCGCCGGTCGCGCTGGAGGCAGTCAAGCGCATTGACGCGCTGTTCGACATCGAGCGCAACATCAACGGCCTGAGCGCCGAAGAACGCCTACGCGTGCGCCAGGAACGAAGCGCACCCATTCTGGCCGCCCTGGAGGCATGGCTGCGTGAGGAGCGCGCCCGCTTGTCGCGCTCGGCCTCGGTCGCCAAGCCGATCGACTACATGCTCAGGCGCTGGGATCGGTTTGTCCGCTTCATCCACGATGGCAGGGTCTGCCTCTCGAACAATGCGGCCGAGCGCGCCCTTCGAGGGTTTGCACTTGGCCGAAAATCCTGGCTCTTCGCCGGCTCCGAACGTGGCGCCGATCGGGCTGCCACCATGGCCACGTTGATCATGACGGCCAAGCTCAATGACATCGATCCGCTGGCTTGGCTCGCCGACGTGCTCGGCCGCATCGCCGACATCCCACAGAGCCGGCTTCCCGAATTGCTGCCATGGAATTGGAAACATTCGAACCTGCGGGAGGCCGCTTGAGCTATGGCGGCCATCTCCCACGTCTTCACGATCCGGCGTACTGCCCAGATCTTGGGCCGCGATGAAGACCTGCTATGGGAGCTGTCCGACCAGCTCGAGCCCGAAGACGGGAAGCTGTGGGTTTACGATATCGATGGCGCTGAAACCCCCGCCTTCACCCACGATGGCATCGAGGCTCTTCGCGAAATTATCAAGGATCAGATCGATCGCGCCGGTTAATCTCAAGACGAGTGTACCGCGGTGCTCAGCGTATGCTTACGATGCAGCTGGCGAACTGTCTGAAGAAAGGCACGCCGACAAAAGAAGTGAGGAGAAAAGCACACTAAAATTGGCCGGGCGCTCCTATTACTTCCTTCCTGTGACTGCCACGTCATACGCCCCCCAGCGGGGTGGCCATGGCCTGGCACTCTCGAAGATCCATTGCGCCAGATCAATCAGCCGCCAGCGCACTACGCCGTGGACCGCCGGGATCGGGCCGCTCTCGATCATTCGCGCGACGGCCTGGCGTTGCAGACTGGC
>VAZQ01000602.1 GCA_005883115.1 Alphaproteobacteria bacterium
CGCCATTGCGGTCTGTGACGATTCCAATAGACAATCGGCTGTACAGCAAATCGCAACGAGGTGAGCGTGCTGAGCGTCGAGAAAAACCGCCTTCTCACCCAAGTCGGACCGGGGACGCCTATGGGAGAGCTGCTGCGCCGCTATTGGATGCCCATCGGCGGCGCGAGCGAACTCGACGATAAGCCGATCAAGCCCATTCGCCTGATGGGCGAGGACCTCGTGCTCTACAAGGACGAGGGCGGACGTTACGGGCTGCTCGACCGCCATTGTCCCCACCGCCGCGCTGACCTCTCCTATGGCTTCGTCGAAGAGCGGGGCATCCGCTGCAATTACCACGGTTGGCTGATGGACGAGAGCGGGCGCTGCATCGAGCAGCCCTATGACGACCTCGTTAACCCGCGCTCGCGTGCGAAGGAGCGTTGCTCGACAACCGCTTATCCCGTGAAGGAATGCGCGGGGCTGTTGTGGACCTATATGGGGCCGCAGCCGGCGCCCGAGCTGCCGGTCTGGGAACCGTTCACCTGGGAAAACGGCTTTCGCGAAATTGTGCTCTCCGACGTTCCCTGCAACTGGTTCCAGTGCCAGGAAAACTCCTGCGACCCGGTGCACTTCGAGTGGATGCACGACAACTGGAGTTTGCGGCTCAGCGGCAAGGCGGGCCCCTACGCCAGCAAGCACCTCAAGCTCAAATTCGAGGAATTCGACTATGGGTTCATCTACAAACGGGTGCGCGAGGATTCCGACGAGCGGAATCCGTATTGGACGGTGGGTCGGATCGCGCTGTGGCCGAACGGCTTCTACCTCGGCAATCATTTCGAATGGCGGGTGCCGGTGGACGACGAGAACACGCTCAGCGTCGCCTGGTTTTTCATGCGGGTGCCGAAGGGGCGCGAACCCTATGTCCAGCAGAGCGTGCCGACCTGGGTGAGTCCGATCAAAGACGAGCACGGCCGCTGGATCACGAGCCACGTCATCAACCAAGACATCGTCGCCTGGGTGGGCCAGGGCCGCATCGCCGACCGCACCAAGGAACACGTCGGCCCGAGCGACCTCGGGATCGTGATGATCCGCAAGCGCCTGTTCGAGGATCTCGAGGCCATCACGCAAGGGCGCGATCCGAAGGCGATCATTCGCAATCCGAACATCGCCAAATGCGTGGAGCTGCCTTACTTCCAGAAAAAGGAGAGCGTGGACGGTATCGCGCTCGAGGAGTACGACAAATATCCGCTGCTGAACGCGCGCCTCAAGGCATTTCGGCACTGCTACGGCCAACCCCCAGAGGTCCGCCGCGCGTTCGAACAGGCCATGGGTATCGCGAACCGCTAACCGGGGCTGCGCCCGCACTCAGAGCGTCGCGCATCGCAGCGAATGTCACGGCACTTTCGCTGAGTGCCGCGCTCGGCCTCAAGAGCGCGTGCCGGCCGCACCTGAACGCCTGGCTTGGCTCAGCGCCCGGCTAAGACTCGCCTTCTGCTTGGCATCGAGCGAGTCATAAAACTGCTGCAGCATCGGGCCCATGCTCATCACTGCGAACAGCATGACGTCCAGGCGATCTGCTGCAGCGGTGAACCGGCCGATGGCATCGAGGCGCGGATCGGTTGGGCAGGAAGCCGCGATAAGCTGGGCCATGGCGGCTGATCTCAGCCGCATCGCTTCGAGGCCGGCGCGCTGCTGCTCACCCGCTGGTGCGGCGCGCTCGATTGAGCGCATGATCCAGTCGGCGCTTCCCGCTGCCGGCTCGGCGCATGTCGGGGTGTGTCCGTCGGCTGCAGCGTGGCTGCGTCCGTCGCTACCGTCGGTCGCGACCTGCGCCGGGCTCTCTTGCTGCAGCCTCTGCCGCTGTTCAGCGCTCAGCGAATTGTAAAGCGTCTCGAACGGCAGGCGAATGCTAAGCAGCGCATCATGCATCACCCAGATCCGGTCTTGGATTGCCTTGAGTCTCTCCGTCATGCTCCCCTGCACGGCGCTGGGGCACGTGGTCGCGATCCGCTCGATTGCTTGCGCCAGGGCGCGGCGCAGCTGCTCGAGGGCGCCGCGCTGCGACGCGTTAGGGACGACCGCTTGTTCGATCCGTTCGATCAGCGCATCGGCGCTCGCCGAGGGTGCGCCGCAAAGCTCGGCCGGCCCGAACGGCGCCTTCGCCCCATCGCTCGTCCGACCGGCAGCCGGCCGACCGCGTACGCCTCGTTGGTCCGCGCCCTCTGGGCCCGCAAACGCGGTAGCTACCATGGTGTCATAGCCGTAGGTCCAGAACCGGTCGTTGCCATTTGCAAACAACACGTAGTCCGCCAGATCCGCGCCAGCCTCGGGCCAAAATAGCGCTGCGGCACTCGCGCGAGGACGCTCGGCCAGCGCATTGGGCGGCGATCGGCGCGCGTCGGTCGCGGCTTGAGACGCGCTTGCCGGCCGTTGCGCGATGGTCGGCGCAGGATGCCGCGCCGAGCGCCCAGCACCGCGGTGGCTGGTGGATGCATGCATAGCGTGCCGGTGGTGCCGTCCCGTATGGCGAAAGCCACCGAACATGGCCCCTGCCACTGCGCCCAGAAGCGCGCCCGGAC
>VAZQ01000603.1:0-4094 GCA_005883115.1 Alphaproteobacteria bacterium
CAGCCACGAACGCGTAGCGTACCCACACCACCATTTCGTCAATGCGGGCGGCGTCCGCCGGCGTCGCGCGGGGATGCTCCTGCGCGAGCTGCGCGACCCATGCTGGATCTTCCGCGAGCGCAGCGATCTGTCGGCCACCCTCGAAGAAGCCGAGGATCGCCAGGGTCGGCAGCAATAGTGCAAGAGCGTAGAGGATCGGCTGCCAGCGTGGGTACCAGGGCTTCAGGCGCAGCCAAAACCACAGCCCGATCATGGCGTGGACCCAGGCAATCACCAAAACGACGAGCTGCATGACGCCGCGCAGCGGATTGGTCACGAAATAGGAGTGCAGCACCGTGGCGTAATAGCCGACATCGGCGCCATAGAAGGTGTCGGCGACGCGCGTGTGGAGAACGTGGTCGGTGAGGAAAAATGGAATCGAGAATCCGAGCACCAACTGGGTCGCTTCGGCCACCGGCATCTTGAGCGAGCGGCGCAGCCACAGCGCCCACAGCGCCAAGCAGTAATGGGTAGCGAAAGCGCCGTAGAGGAGAACGCCGCCAAGCGGAGACGCCCAGTACTTGTAGATTTCGACGAGCGCCCGATCCATCGCCTGGACCGAAATGAGGCCCAAGCTGTGGTTGACGAAGTGGGTCGTCACGTATGCCAACATGACGAGGCCCGAAGCCAACCGAAGTCGCCGGATCACACCGTCCATCCGCGCTCGTGTTTCAAGCTGGCTCCTCGTGCCTTGCTGCCACGAAGGAGGCGCTTGCTGGCGGAAGGGGTGGGATTCGAACCCACGAGGGGCTTGCGCCCCTGGCGGTTCTCAAGACCGCTGCCTTAAACCACTCGGCCACCCTTCCGATGCTGATCTGTTTAGCACTTCCGGGCCGTGGCCGATTACATAGACTACATAAATGGCTCGATTGCCACCGCTCTGCTATGGCGTCGTTCTGCAGAAAAGAAACGCCCCGCCGAAGCGGGGCGAAAGTCGTGGAAATGGGATGCGTCCAGACACGCTCAAAAGTTCGAGCGTTAAAAGAACGCGTGCCGTTAGCCCTTGGTCACGACTGGCTGCGGATATTTCCCAATCGGAGCCTTGCCAACCGGATACTTGCCAATCGGATGCGCGGCAGATCGGCAGCGGCGGCAGCGCTCAGCATCGCCAAGGATGCAGCCATTGCGGTGAGAATCTTCAGCATGTTTAGCCCCCTGAACCTTTGCGCCATTAAGTTATCTCGAGCGGAGTCCCCCGCTCCAAGGTTAAAATGCCCGAGCGGCGCGAGTCACACAATCGAAAAGCGGGTCTTCTAAAGCCCCGCGCTCCCTTTTCTGAGATCTGTTGCACAAACATCACGCCATGCTCGCGCCAGCCGCCCACGAATGTTCGGTTTGGATCCAGCCAACGGTCACCGAACGTTGATTTGGCGAGGGCGGCCGCTCTCAGCGAATTCTGTGGGCAAGACCAACGGCGTCAGCGTTCAGAGCTGTGGAGCCGGCTGCTGCGCTGGAGTGCCACTTACGCCTAGCGTCACCGCTAGCCTGCGCTCCTAAAAGAAGCCCCGGCCGTGGGTGATCTGACGGCCGGGGTTCTCTCTCGCAGGAGCATTTGTCACGGCCATGAGGGCGAACCATGACTCGCAAACGCTAATGTGCGAATGCCGCGCCGACAACCATCGCCGGCTTAAATTTTGCCGTTGTGACATTTCTGCAGAAGGAACGCCCCGGGGCTGTAGAGAAGGGAGCGCTCGTGGGTCGGTTTCACTGCGAGCGGCGGTGGGCGCGAGTGGAACGATTCGCGCGACGCGCGGGGACGGCGGATTGCGCTGGCGGCGGCGAAGGCTCCGCGGTCGGCTCGGTGTTGGCCGATTCCATTTTCGGGGCGACGGTCGGCAGCGACGAGCTGCTTGCAGCACGGATACCTGCAGGCGGCGGCGGACCGAGATAGGCATTGAGCGCAATGAGGCCTGCCGTCAATGCGGAGCCGACTACTAAAAAATACTTCAGGATCAGCATCCTCGCCTCACAAGCTGCAACAACGTCTCAATTTAGAGCCCGAATGGGCCAAAGGTTCAAGAGCAGAACTATGGCCTCACCCGTAGTTTGGCGATCGCCCCTCGCCAAAAACGAAAACCCGCGCGGGACTTCTCCCGGCGGGCCCACGTCGTCCGCAACCTCACTACCGCCGGTACATCCGCGGTCGGCAGCTCGGTCGCGAGCAACAGCCTATATATAGGCGATCATCATGATGATTCAATGACGCTGCCCCGGCGCCGTTCCCTCCATTTACGCGCAGAGAAGTCGCCGCTTGCCGCCAGCAGCGGGCTCGGCTAGGCCCCTCGGCGATGGCAAGCCGGCATCCCACCCCTGCAATCGGGCGCGCGCCGAAAGTAAGCTTCGTCTCGCTCGGCTGTCCGAAGGCGCTGGTCGACAGCGAGCGGATCGTCACGCGCCTGCGTGCCGAGGGATACGAACTGTCCCGCTCGCACGCCGGCGCTGATCTCGCGGTCGTCAATACGTGCGGCTTCCTCGACAGCGCGCAGACGGAATCGCTCGCCGCGATCGGCAAGGCCCTTGCCGAGAATGGCAAGGTAGTCGTGACCGGCTGCATGGGCGCCGAACCCGAAAAGATTACCTCGCGCTATCCGCAGGTTCTCGCCGTGACCGGTCCGCACCAATACGAGAGCGTGCTCGAGGCCGTGCATCGCGTGCTGCCGCCGCGTCACGATCCCTTCCTCGACCTGCTGCCGCCCGAAGGCATCAAGCTCACACCGCGGCACTATGCGTATCTCAAGATTTCAGAGGGCTGTAACAATCGCTGCAGCTTCTGCATCATCCCGAAGCTGCGTGGAGTGCTTCGCTCACGGCCCGCTGCCGACGTGCTGCGGGAAGCCGAACGGCTCATTGGCGCGGGTGTGAAGGAAATTCTGGTCATCTCGCAAGACACCTCCGCTTACGGAACCGATCTCAAATATGCGGCAAGCGCGTGGAAGGGACGCGAAGTGCAGGCGAGATTCCTCGATCTCGCCCGCACGCTCGGCGAGCTCGGCGCCTGGGTGCGGCTGCACTACGTTTACCCTTACCCCCACGTGGATGAGGTCATCCCGTTGATGGCAGACGGGAAGGTACTGCCCTATCTCGACGTCCCCTTCCAGCATGCCGCGCCCGAAGTGCTGCGGCGCATGCGACGCCCGGCGGCACAGGAAAAAACATTGCGGCGCATCGCGCGCTGGCGCGAGATCTGCCCCGATCTCAGCATCCGCTCCACCTTCATCGTCGGCTTTCCCGGCGAGAGCGAAGCGGACTTCCGCCTTCTGCTCGACTGGCTCGAAGAGGCCGAGCTCGATCGCGTCGGCTGTTTCCGCTATGAGGCAGTCGCTGGCGCGCGTGCGAACGAGCTTACGCCTGCAGTGCCTGAGGCGGTGAAAGAGGAGCGGTGGCATCGATTAATGAGCTGCCAGCAGACGATCTCGGCGCGCCGCCTCAAGCGCAAGGTCGGCACGCGCCAACAGGTGATCATCGACGAGGTCCGCTCGGGTGGCAGGTCGCAGCCGAACGCCGGCGGGACGATCGCCAAAGGGCGCACGCGCGGCGACGCGCCGGAGATCGACGGCGTGGTGCATGTCGCAAGCCGCCGTCCGCTGCGCCTAGGCGAGATCGCGACCGTGCGGATCGAGCGCGCCGATGAGTACGATCTACATGGCACGGTGGTGGGATTTTGAGGCCGCGTGTCCCGTGCGCGGCGCGTAGTTTCTCACAGTGGATTTTAACGCGCCCTACGGATAGTTCCGACCAAGGGTTTCCCGGCGGATCCCGGATCGCCCCCCGCCTTCCTCATCGTAATCGTGGCTTCCTTATAATGCTCCCCTTTGGCTGTAGACTTTAACAGGTTGGACTTCGCCTTCCCGGCCCAAGCTTCGGACGCGAGGAGACCGGTTGCGGCGACGGTTACGAACGCGAGGAAGAAAACAACTCTAGGCATTGAAGCCTCCTGTGCGGGCGTTTGAGCAATTCGTGCGAGCGGATTAGCGTAGTGTAATCCGCCGTACAATGGAATCGGATTCGGCTGCGTGGCTGATCGCTCAAAGGGTGCCGATCACTTTAGTGACCGC
>VAZQ01000603.1:4367-6659 GCA_005883115.1 Alphaproteobacteria bacterium
TCGGCCCATGTGGCAGCGCGTCACTTGGCTCGTCCGACCAGAACGCGTCGAAGATCTTGCCGCGCGCAATAGTAGCCGCGAGCGGCAACGTGCCCCCGGTCAATGCTTTCGATAAAGTGATAATGTCCGGCACCACGCCGGCGGCCTCGCACGCGAACAGGCTGCCCGTCCGGCCGAACCCGGTGAAGATTTCATCGAAGATCAGGATGAGCTCGTAGCGGTTCGCCGCGTCGCGCAGGCGCGGCAGCACCGATGCGGGGTGGAAGCGCATGCCGCCGGCGCCTTGCACCAACGGCTCGACGATGATGCCGGCGAGCTCCTCGGCGTGACGCTCGAGACAGCGCGCAAAGGCGGCAGCACTCTCCTCGTTCTGCGGCAGCTCGATGATGTGATGCTCCGGCAAAAGGCCGTGGAACCGCGCGTGCATGCCGCTGACGGGATCGCAGATCGCCATCGCGCCGGTGGTGTCGCCATGATAGCCACCTTTGAAGGCGAGGAATTTCTTTCGCGTGCGCACGCCCCGATTCAGCCAGAACTGTAGCGCCATCTTCATGGCGATCTCGACCGCGACCGAGCCCGACTCGGAAAAGAACACGCGAGTCAAATCGCCCGGGACGAGCGCGGCAAGCCGGCGCGCGAGCGTGAGCGCTTGTTCGTGGGCAAGCCCGCCGAACATCACATGCGGCATCAGCGCGAGCTGTCGCTCGACCGCCTCCCGGATATGGGGATGGTTATAGCCGTGACAGGCGGTCCACCACGACGCGATTCCGTCGACGAGTTCGCGTCCATCGCAGAGCACAATGCGACATGCGTGCGTGTGAGCCACGGGCAGCGGGGCTCGCGTCATCTTCATCTGCGCGTATGGCAGCCACACGTGAGGAAGCCCCGCCTCGTACCATCCGGGCCGCGCGGCCCCTTGATCGTCCTTTTTTCGCGACATTGGGCGTTTTCAGTGCAAGGTTACACTTTGAGGCGACGCGAGAATGCATTCACTTGATGAATTCGCGACGGCCAAGCTCGACGAACTCGAGCGCAGCAGTCTACGCCGCAGGCTCGTCGACACTACCCGGGTCACGGGAATTTGGGTGCTGCGGGAGGGGCGCCGGCTGCTGTCGTTTTGCTGCAACGATTACCTCAACCTGACACATCACCCTGCCGTCAAGGAGGCAGCCATCGAGGCGCTGCGCCGCTACGGCGTCGGCGCCGGCGCCTCGCGCTTCGTGAGCGGGAATCATCCCTTGCTCAGCGAATTGGAGGCGCGCTTGGCGCGACTCAAAGAGACGGAGGCGGCCTGCGTGTTTGGCTCGGGCTACCTGGCCAATGTCGGCATCATTCCCGCGCTGATTGGCCCGGGCGATCTTATTCTCATCGATGAACTAGCCCACGCCTGCCTGTGGGCCGGCGCGCGTCTCGCGCGCGCGGCGGTCATGCCGTTTCGACATGGCGACGTTCGCCACCTTGACGCGCTGCTTACCGACCTGCGGCAGCGGCACGGTCGCGCTTTGATCGCGACCGACGGCGTTTTTTCGATGGACGGAGATATCGCACCTTTGCGCGCTCTCGGAGCGATCGCACAGCGTCACGACGCTTGGCTCATGTCCGACGATGCCCACGGGCTGGGCGTGGTCGGCGGCGGTCGCGGCTCGAATTTCGTTGAGCAGACGAAGGTCCCGCTGCAGATGGGCACGCTCTCCAAGGCGCTCGGCGCCTATGGCGGCTATCTCTGCGCCTCTGCCGCGGTCGTGGAGCTCATTCGCAACCGCGCCCGCACCGTGATCTATTCGACCGGACTGCCGCCGGCAATGGCGGCAGCCGCTGTTGCCGCCCTCGAAGTGATCGAAAGCGAGCCCGACTATGCCGCTCTTCCCCTGGCAAAGGCCAAGGCATTTGCCAGCATTGCCGGGCTGCCGGAGCCGGCGAGCCCGATCGTACCCGTGCTGCTGGGCGAGCCCGAGGCGGCGCTGAAAGCCTCGACGCTGCTGCAAGAGGAGGGATTCCTGGTTGTCGCGATCAGGCCTCCCACTGTGCCGATGGGGACGGCGCGCCTGCGGCTGACATTCACCGCGCAGCATCCAAATCGCGAGGTGGAGCGCCTGGCTGAGCTCGTGCGCAAGCGAATCCTTGCGCTCGCTCCGGCTAACACGACCGAAGCGCAATGAGCGCCGTCTTCATCACCGCGACCGGAACCGATATCGGCAAAACGTTCGTGACCGCGGGTCTGATCCGACAGATTAGCGCCGCCGGCGGCGCGATCGCCGCGGTGAAGCCTATTGTCAGTGGTTTCGACCCTGA
>VAZQ01000603.1:6680-6957 GCA_005883115.1 Alphaproteobacteria bacterium
TCCCGCCGTTCTACTCGCGGCGCTCGGGCGCCCAGCCGCACTCGGAGAAGTCGAGGCGATCTCACCGTGGCGCTTTAAGGCGCCACTCTCCCCCGACATGGCAAGCAGGCGCGAGGGCCGCGGCATCGTGTTCCAGGATGTGGTGGAGTTTTGCCGAAAATCGACCGCCGCCAATCGCGGCGTGCTTGTGATCGAGGGCGTCGGCGGGGTCATGGTACCACTCGATGACCGCCGCACGGTGCTCGACCTGATGTCGGTGTTGCGTATACCGGTCGTT
>VAZQ01000158.1:0-4462 GCA_005883115.1 Alphaproteobacteria bacterium
TTCCACGTTGCGCTGGCTGGATCGTAGACCTCATGCGTCGCCACTGTCACCGCGCCCAGGCCGCGCCCGCCGATGACATGGATTTTCCCGGCGAGCAGGGCGACCCCGACCGCGGCGCGCGCGGCTTTCATCGGCGGGAGCGTCTGCCAAAGATCGGTTGCAGGATCATATGCGAACACCACGTCGCCGGCCCCTTGGTGCACCGAGGAGGTAAAGCCGCCGAACGTGTAGATTTTGCCGCCGTATGTGGCGACGCCGAGATGATCGCGCGCCTGCGGTAGCGGCGCGCGCTCGCGCCAGCGATCGCCCGCGGGGTCATATTCCTCGTTGCGCGGCACCGCCTTGCCACCTGCCCCGCCGCCGAGCGCAAACAGCTTGTTGTCGACCGCCGCCGCTGCGACCTCCCCGCGCACGGCCGGCATCGGTGCCTTCTGTGTCCAACTTCCAGCTGGCGTCGGCGACTGCGCCGCAGCGCCGAACGAAGCAATGATGAGTCCGGCGGCGAAGACGAACGGCAATCTTGGGAGGAGATGACGCATGCAGACTTCCCGGTGCGCGGCTGCACTCGCGGTTCAAGTGTAATCGACGGCTGAGGGCTCGCGCGCAATCTCGAGCGGAGCGCGCGTGACCGCCACCTTCCCGTCCGCGCAGAGCTGCACCACGTTGACCGTCCCGGCGTATTCCGGCGAGCCGGAATAATAAGCGGCTACCGTGCCGACTTTCGCAGGGCGATTCCAGTGCCCGAGCGCGATGTAGTCGGCGCCCGTCGCCGCGAGCTCATTGTCGCCGATGAGCCAGGACGGACGCAGCCTACTCGTTCGATCCGGCAGCGGGACATAGTGGCCGTGCGCCATCGCAATCTGCCAACGCGTCGAGCGTGGCCGCAGCCATTCGAACGGGATCATGTCGCCATAGTCGCGATGCGCGCGGCCCCAAATTTCAAGACCTATGTCGGCGAAGAGGACGGCCTCGTCATGGGTCACGCCAAGGACGTGGAGATTATCGACCGCCGAGAGCGCTCCACCGTGGTAAACCGCGTCCGGCACCGCGGGGTCGTGATTGCCCGGCAACAGCACCACCGGCAGCGCGGCCGCCGAAATGATCGCGGCCGCTCGTTCGAGCAAATCGGTCGGCAGGCGATGGCAATCGAAGGTATCGCCGGCGAGCACGACAACGTCAGCTGCCGCGGCGCGGGCAGCGGCCAGCACGCCGGACAACCCGGCCGTGCCGTCACCCCCATGCAGCCGTGCAGTATAGTCATGATCCATGTGCAGGTCGGAGCTATGGACCAGGACGATATCGCGGGACGGCGCAAACGGCATGGCGCACGAAGATAATAATACCGCCCTCATTCGCAAAGGAGCGCGATTCTGGCGGCAAGCCCCGAAAAAACGGCGCGGGCACAGGCGTCAGCAACGGGGGCCGGAGCTCGCTCCCGGCTGGGTCGCGCGGCGGACATAACGAAGCCGCCGCGTGACGGTTGTGGTCAGAGCCACGACTTTGCCCAGGTTCGGCGCTTTGCTTGCGGTTAAGTTGCGTGTTCGGGGAGCGTAAAACATGAGTCCCAACAACATTTACCGCAGCAACGCGCAAGACTGCTTGCGGATGGCACAAACTGCATCAAACGACAGCGACAGGCCGTTCTGGCTCACGCTCGCGCAGTCATGGCTGCGGCTCGCCGAGCACGCGGCGCGCAGCAGCAGCGAATCAAGGCAGAACCCCCGCGTCAGCTCGGCCACGCGCTGATCGTCTCGATGTCGCTTCCCGGATCGGCGACAGCGTCACTCGGAACGCAATCGCGAGCGCCACTCATAGCGGCAGGTTGTCGTGCTTCCTCGGCGGCAGCTCCAGACGCTTGCCCCGCAGCATCGCCAGCGCCTTGGCAACGCGCGAGCGCGTCGAACGGGGCATGATCACGTCGTCGATATAGCCGCGCTCGGCGGCGACGAACGGTGAGAGGAAGCGGTCCTCATATTCCTTGGTGCGGGCGGCGATCTTTTTGGTATCGCCGATATCGGCGCGGAAGATAATTTCGACCGCGCCCTTCGCCCCCATCACGGCAATCTGCGCCGTGGGCCAGGCATAATTGACGTCGCCGCCGATGTGCTTGGATGCCATCACGTCATAGGCGCCGCCGAACGCCTTGCGCGTGATCACGGTGACAAGGGGGACGGTGGCTTGCGAATAGGCAAACAGCAGCTTCGCGCCGTGCGCGATCAGTGCACCGTATTCCTGGTTCGTGCCCGGCAAGAATCCGGGCACGTCCACGAAAGTCACGATCGGAATCCCGAACGCGTCGCAGAAGCGCACGAAGCGCGCGGCCTTGCGCGAGGCATCGATATCGAGAACCCCGGCGAGCACCATGGGCTGGTTCGCGACGAAGCCCACGGTGCGCCCAGCGATGCGGCCAAAGCCGGTGACGACGTTTTTCGCGAACGCCTCCTGCAGCTCGAAGAAATCGCCCTCATCGGCGACTTTGAGGACGAGCTCCTTGATGTCATAGGGCTTGTTCGGATTGTCAGGAACGAGCGTGTCGAGCGATTTTTCCTCCTGCTCGATGTCGTCGTGCGAGGGCCATTCGGGGACACCGGCCTCGTTGTTGGCGGGAAGAAAGTCGAGCAGCCGGCGCATCTGCAACAAGCATTCGACGTCGTTGTCGTAGGAGCCGTCGGCGATGCCGGACTTCGTCGTGTGCACCGCGGCGCCGCCGAGCTCCTCCGCCGTGACTACTTCGTTGGTCACGGTCTTCACCACGTCGGGACCGGTGACGAACATGTAGCTGGTTTCGCGCACCATGAAAACGAAATCCGTCATGGCCGGCGAATAGACGTCGCCGCCCGCGCATGGTCCCATGATGACGGAAATTTGCGGAATGACGCCGGAGGCGATCACGTTGCGCTTGAACACCTCGCCGTAGCCGCCGAGCGCGGCGACGCCTTCCTGGATGCGCGCGCCGCCGGCGTCGAATAAGCCGATGACCGGCGCCCGTGCCTTCATCGCCATGTCCTGAATCTTGACGATTTTCTGCGCGTGCGCCTCCGACAGCGAGCCGCCGAAGACGGTAAAATCCTTGGCGAAGGCGAAGACGGTGCGCCCGTTGACCGTGCCCCAGCCCGTGACCACGCCATCACCGGGAATCCGGCTCTTCTCCATTCCGAAATCAGCCGAGCGGTGCTCGACGAACATGTCGAATTCCTCGAACGAGCCCTTGTCCATCAACAGCTCGAGCCGCTCGCGCGCGGTCAGCTTGCCGCGCTTGTGCTGCGCTTCGATGCGCGCCTGACCACCGCCAGCGCGAGCGCGGGCACGGCGTTCTTCGAGTTTCTCGAGGATGTGCTTCATGCGCGGCTCGCCTTCGCTCCGACGCAAAATCCATAGCATGTGCCGTTATTTGAAGGTAAACTTTCGGCCCGTGTAGGTGTATGCGAGGGGAGCAAAAGATGCCCGAAGGAGTCCGCTACAAGGTCCTGTGCTATTTGAGCGCTGCGCTTGTCCTTGGCACGGCGGCGGCGCTCACGCCCGCGACCGCACAATTTCCGCCCGCCCCCGAAGATCAGCCGGCGGCAAAAGGCAAGAAGGGCGCGGCCGCAGCTGCACCCAGCATGAATGGCAATTGGAGCGGTCAGCTCACACAGGTCGGCAGCCAAACGCCTTACAAGTTCGAGCTTGCGATCAATGCCCGCGGGGCGGAGACGAAATATCCGGATCTCGACTGCACTGGGAAGCTCACCCGCGTTGGATCATCGAAATCGTATGTGTTCTACGTCGAGGCCATCACCAAGGGCGCAGCCGATAAAGGCGGGCGCTGTCCCGACGGCACCATCACTCTAGCGCGTCAGGGCGACGACCTCGCGGTTGGGTGGTTCGGCGCCGTGCAAGGCACCACAGTGATCGCATATGGGACGCTGAAGAAGAAATAAACGCGTCAGCGGCGGAGGTCAGTTCACGGTTTCCAATACCGTCGCGGCGGCCTGCATCTCGGCGAAGCGAGCGGCGCGCCGCTCGAGCGCGAGCTCATCGCGGCTCCAAAACTCCATATTCCAATCCTCGTCGACATGCGCCGCCGACCAGGCGGCATCCACCGACAACGCGCCGCCCGCCAAGGCGATCGCCATCAGCGCCGAGCCGGTGAGCGTCGTAATCGAATGCAGCGCGCCCAGACGCCACGGGTGTGGGGGAATGGCGGAGCTCGCCGCAAGGAGCGCTTGCGCGGGCTGCTCGACGAAGGCGATCCCCTCCGCCAGCACGAAACGCGCCCCGAGCGTCTCGCGCGCCCAGGCCAGTACGGGATCCCAAGCATGGCCCTGCCGCGTGACTAACCCGGCCGGACCCGGAGCGCGGTAGAATACAAGGTCACAGGCGAGATAGCGCTCCACATCGAGCCTCACCAGCGAGGGGGAATCGATCACGCCGTCGATGATGCTGTTGGCGAGGCGCGTGAGCGGCATTTTTGCCGGATCGA
>VAZQ01000158.1:4503-5030 GCA_005883115.1 Alphaproteobacteria bacterium
GCTGCGCCAGTTCGCGGCTCGGCGCGGCCAGCATCCGGCGCGCCGGGCTCTTCACCGGCCGCCCGTCGAGGAGGACGCGGAATTCCTCCTCGGCGGCCTCGACGTCGGCACGCTCGTAGAAGCGCCGCGGCAATTGCGGGCGCAACCCGCGCCGCGCCGCCTGGATCGGGTCGACCGGCTCGGTTGCGAATATGCTCTCGAATAGATCGCGCATCTCTCCTGATGATGGCTAGGTTCGCCGATCCTGCAACTCGTCCATGCGGCGCGGGCCCCGCGCGTGGCGCAGTGTCGGGTCGGCAACCATAGGATCTTCTCCGGACGCGCCTACCTCAATGGCAAGCTCTTGCAGTGCACCAATTCGCGCACACCGAAGATCTGAAGCAGTTCAATGCCTTACGGCTATTGCGGTGCATTACCGCTATTTTTACGGGAATGGTCGCTAGCTTAAACCGACTGCTGAGTGAACCGGCGCGGGGCAGCTCTCGTTATCTCGTAAAGGCCTGTTATGACGAACGTATCGGTGGAAT
>VAZQ01000158.1:5112-33380 GCA_005883115.1 Alphaproteobacteria bacterium
AGAAACGCGCGGTCCAAGTGTGCGCGCAGAGGCGTAAATGAAACCTACCGACATTTCGTCGCCGGACTACTTCCATAAGGTCGTGGACTGCCAGTGGGCGTGTCCGGCGCATACGCCGGTCCCGGAATATATCCGATTGATCGCGGCCGGCCGCTACAGCGACGCCTACATGGTCAATTGGAAGTCCAACGTGTTTCCGGGAATCCTCGGCCGCACCTGCGATCGGCCCTGCGAGCCGGCCTGCCGTCGCGTGCGCGTGGAAAACGAGCCGGTGGCGATCTGCCGGCTCAAGCGGGTCGCAGCCGACTTCAAGGACGACATCCGCTCCCGCCTGCCCAAGCGGGCAGCGGTCAAGAATGGGAAGCGCGTCGCGCTCGTGGGCTGCGGCCCAGCCTCGCTTACGGTCGCTCGCGACCTAGCCCCGCTCGGCTACGAATGCATGATCTTCGATCAAGATCCACAGCCGGGCGGCATGATCCGCACACAAATACCGCGATTCCGCTTGCCCGAATCCATCATCGACGAGGAATGCGACTACATCCTCGATCTCGGGATCGAGTTTCGTGGCGGCAAGCGCATCGACAGCCTCAAGGCGCTGCTGGCCGAGGGTTGGGATGCGGTCTTCGTCGGCTGCGGCGCGCCGCGCGGTCGCGATCTCGACATCCCCGGCCGCAAACAGGCCGCGGCGAACATCCACATCGGCATCGACTGGCTCTCCTCCGTCTCCTTCGGGCACGTCAATAGGATCGGAAAACGCGTCATCGTGCTCGGCGGCGGCAACACCGCAATGGACTGCTGCCGCTCCTCCCGCCGGCTCGGCGGCGAGGACGTCAAGGTGATCGTCCGCTCGGGCTTCCAGGAAATGAAGGCGTCCCCTTGGGAAAAGGAGGACGCCATGCACGAGGACATTCCAATTTTGAATTTTCTCGTGCCGAAGGAATTCACGCACGAAAACGGTCGGCTCACCGGCGTTCTGTTCGAGAAGGTGAAAGCCGAATACGACGCCAAGGGGCGCCGCAACCTCGTTCCGGCCGGCGAGCCGGATCAGCACTTGCCTTGCGATGACGTGCTTGTCGCGGTCGGCCAGGAAAACGCATTCCCTTGGATGGAGCGCGACATCGGGATTGAGTTCGACAAATGGGACATGCCGAAGGTCGATCCCACAACGATGGCATCGACCCACCCGCGCGTGTTCTTCGGCGGCGACGCGGCGTTTGGCCCAAAGAACATCATCTGGGCGGTGGCGCATGGACACGATGCCGCCCTGTCGATCGATAATCTCTGTTCGGGTCTCGACATTAACGATCGTCCGACCCCCATGGTCGACATCGTCAGCCAGAAAATGGGCATCCACGAGTGGAGCTACGACAACGACATCGCCCCCGACCGGCGGTACCGGGTTCCGTTGCGCGACAAGGTGGTGGCGCTGCGCGACATCAAGACCGAGGTCGAGCTCGGCTATGATCCCGACCTCGCCCTCAAGGAAGCGCACCGCTGCCTCAACTGCGACGTCCAGACCGTGTTCACGTCTTCGCTGTGCATCGAATGCGACGCCTGCGTCGACATCTGTCCAATGGATTGCATCACGTTCACCGCGAACGGCGAGGAAGCCGATTTGCGCACGCGGCTGAGGGCGCCCGCCAAAAACCTCACCCAGGATCTCTACGTCGCCAACGATCTCAAGACGGGCCGCGTGATGGTGAAGGACGAGGACGTCTGCCTGCACTGCGGGCTATGCGCGGAGCGCTGTCCGACCGGCGCCTGGGACATGAAGAAATATCTCCTCGATATGACTCACGCGAATGACCAATGCCGAGTAGCAGCCCGATC
The DNA here is from genome assembly GCA_005883115.1 of Alphaproteobacteria bacterium. GTDB lineage: Bacteria > Pseudomonadota > Alphaproteobacteria > Rhizobiales > Xanthobacteraceae > VAZQ01. The sequence continues at coordinate 6,943 of VAZQ01000158.1, forward strand.
AGCAGCGTAAACGACTTCGTCGTCCGGTTCGCCAACGTCAACGGCTCGGGCTCGGCGAGCGCGAACGAGCTGTTCGCGCGCTCGGTACTGCGCATGGGGATCCCGGTTGCCCCGCGCAACATTTTCCCGTCCAACATCCAGGGCCTGCCGACCTGGTACGAGGTGCGCATCTCCGAGGCCGGCCATCTCGGCGCGCGCGGCGGCACCGACCTCATGGTCGCCATGAACCCGCAGACCTGGGAGAAGGACGTGGCCGGCATCGAGCCCGGCGGGTATCTGCTCTACGATTCCACCAAGCCGATGCCGAAGTCCAAGTTCCGCGAGGACATCTCCGTCATCGGCGTGCCACTGACTGCGATATGCAACCGCGAATACTCCGATGCGCGCCAGCGTCAGCTGTTCAAGAACATCATGTATCTCGGCACGCTCTGTGCGCTCCTCGACATGGATGTCGCCGCAACTGAGCAGCTCGTGCGCGAGCAGTTCAAATCGAAGGAAAAGCTGATCGATGCGAACCTTCACGCGCTCCATCTCGGGCGCGACTGGGCGCTGCAGAACCTGCAGTGTCCGATCCGCTTGCGTTTGCGTCCGGCCAAGGCCGTGGGCGACCGCATCTTCATTGAGGGCAATTCGGCCGCGGCGCTAGGCGCCGTCTATGGCGGGGCGACCATGTGCGCCTGGTACCCGATCACGCCCTCGTCCTCCCTGGCAGACGCCTTCACCAGCCATTGCCGCCGCCTGCGCGCCGATTCTGCGAGCAAGAAGAACAAGTTCGCGATCGTGCAGGCGGAGGATGAGCTCGCCTCGATCGGCATGGTCATCGGCGCCGCCTGGAACGGCGCACGCGCTTTCACCGCCACCTCCGGTCCCGGCGTCTCGCTGATGCAGGAATTCCTCGGCTTGGCGTACTTCGCCGAAATTCCCGCGGTCATATTCGACGTGCAGCGCGCGGGGCCTTCGACCGGCATGCCGACGCGGACCCAGCAATGCGATCTGATCTCGTGCGCCTACGCCTCGCATGGCGATACCAAGCATGTGCTGCTGTTTCCGGAAGACCCGGCCGAAGCGTTCGATTTCGCAGCGGACGCTTTCGATCTCGCCGATCGCCTGCAGACGCCGATCTTCGTGATGCTCGATCTCGACATTGGCATGAACCATCGCCTCTGCCGACCGCTCACTTGGGACGACAAGCGCAAATACGATCGCGGCAAGGTGATGACCGCCGCCGATCTCGACGCCGGTAAGGATTTCGGCCGTTATCTCGACGTCGACGGCGATGGTATTCCGTACCGCACATATCCGGGCACCCACCCGACGAAGGGCTCCTTCTTCACCCGCGGCACCTCGCGCGACCGGTATGCCCGCTACACCGAGGAGGGCGCGCCCTATGCCGACAACATGCAGCGGCTCCTGCGCAAGTTCGAGACCGCCAAGGATCTGGTTCCGCGCCCGCTGCAGGCCAATGCGGCAAAGCCGACGAAATACGGCGTGATCTACTATGGCTCGACGTCACCGGCCATGGATGAGGCCATCCACATGATCGAGACGCGCGGCCATTCGCTCAATCGGCTGCGCGTGCGGGCTTTCCCGTTCCATTCCAGCGTGACGAGCTTCGTCGCCGATCACGATTTCGTGTTCGTGGTCGAGCAGAACCGTGACGCGCAACTGCGCTCGCTCATCGTCAACGAGTGCAGCATCGATCCCGTGCGCTTGGTACCGATCCTGCATTACGACGGAACTCCGATCACCGCACGTTTCATCGCCCGCGCGATCGGCGATCATCTCGACGCGCTCAAGGTTACTCCCTTGCGCAAAGTGGTGTCGTGATGACGCTGCGGTGACTTGATACAGAATGGCTAAGCTATGACCTACATCACCAAACCTAAATTCCATCATCCGGGGCTGCCCAAGAACGCGCTCGGCTATACACACCGCGACTATGAAGGCTCGGTATCGACGCTGTGTGCCGGCTGCGGCCATGACTCGATCTCGGGCGCAATCATCGAGGCCTGTTTCGAGCTGGACATCGAGCCGCATCGGGTGGCGAAACTCTCCGGCATCGGCTGCTCGTCGAAGACGCCGACTTATTTTCTCGGGAATTCACACGGCTTCAATTCCGTGCACGGGCGCATGCCATCGGTGCTCACGGGCGCAAACCTGGCCAACCGCGATCTCATCTATCTCGGTGTGTCCGGCGACGGTGATTCCGCCTCGATCGGGCTCGGGCAGTTCGCGCACGCGCTGCGCCGCGGCGTGAACATGGTCTATATCGTCGAGAATAATGGCGTCTACGGCCTCACCAAAGGCCAGTTCTCGGCAACCGCCGACCGCGGATCGAAATCCAAGCGCGGCGCGACTAATACCGACAATTCCATTGACCTCGTCGCACTCGCGCTGCAGCTCGGCGCCACCTTTGTCGCCCGCTCGTTCTCCGGCGACAAGGAACAGATGGTGCCGGTGATCAAGGCCGCGATCGAGCACGAAGGCGCCGCCTTCATCGACATCATCTCGCCGTGCGTCGCGTTCAACAACCACATGGGGTCGACCAAGAGTTTCGATTATGTGCGCGAGCACAATGAGTCGGTGAACCGGCTCGATTTCATCACCGGCCGGGCGCCGATCACGGTCGCCTACGAACCGGGCTCGGTCGAGGTCGTCGAGCAGCACGACGGCTCGAAGCTCGTGCTCAAGAAGGTCGCCGCCGATTACGATCCGCACGATCGGCTCGGCGCCATGAACTTCCTGCAGCGGCACGCCGCCATCGGCCAGATCGTGACCGGGCTGCTCTACGTTGATCCCGATCCCGAAGACCTACACCGCAACTTGAACACGGTTGAGCCGCCGCTCAACTCGCTCGCCGAGGCTGAGCTATGCCCAGGCTCCGCGATGCTCGAGAAGATCAACGCCAGCTTGCGCTAACCGCGGCACTTGGGCCGGCCTTGTCCCGGCCATCTACGCTTTGATTATTTTTCTTCCGGCGCCTCGACGATCGGATCGTACCGATTCACGTCGAAGCCGATGAGATTCCACGACTGGCGCATGTGCGGCGGCAGCGGCGCGGTTACATCCATTGTGCCGCCGCGCGGATGCGGCACGACAATCCGGCGCGCCAAGAGATGCAGTCGATCCTGCATGCCCCGCGGGAGCTCCCAGTTCTCCCTCGAAAAATACTTCGGATCGCCCACGATGGGATGGCCGATATGCGCCAGGTGCGCGCGCAGCTGGTGGGTGCGGCCGGTCACCGGCTTGAGCGAAAGCCACCCCAATTGACGCGCCGCCGTGTCGATCACGGCATAATACGTGACGGCGTGGCTGGCGCCCTCCTCGCCGTGGCGTGCCACGCGCATGAACGAATCATCCCCTCGCGTCTCCTTGGCAAGGAAGGTCGAGATGCGCCCCTGGCGCGGCTTCGGCACGCCCGCGACCAGGGCCCAGTAGATTTTTCGCGCCGAGCGCGAGCGGAAGGTTTTTGCCAGCGCCGTCGCCGCAAAGCGCGTCTTGGCCACGAGCAGACATCCAGCGGTGTCTTTGTCGAGACGGTGCACCAGGCGCGGACGTTGGCCGCGCGCATCCCGCAGCGTCTCGAGCATCGCGTCAAGATGGCGGGTAGTCCCGGAGCCGCCCTGGACCGCAAGCCCCATGGGTTTATCGAGCACCAGCACGTCGGCGTCTTCGTAGAGCGTGATCGACTTGAGAAAATCCCGCGTCTTTGCGCCCGCGTCAGCCTCCTGCGCCGGCGGACGCGGCTCAGTTCGCAGCGGCGGGAGGCGCACCGCCTGTCCGGCCTCCAGTCGCTGTTTCGGCTGAGCGCGTTTGCCATTCACGCGCAGTTCGCCCTTGCGGATGATCCGTTGGATATGGGAGAAAGCGAGCCCAGGAAAGCGCGCCTCGACGAAACGGTCGACGCGCATGCCGGCTTCATCAGCGCTCACCGTTGCGGTCTGTACGCCGCTCCTCACGGCTTGCTCCGCGCTTGCCTCAGCTTCGTCCAGTATTCCAGCCGTTTCCTGATCTCACGCTCGAAGCCGCGCTCGGGCGGATCGTAGAATTTCTGCCGTCCAAGTTGTTCGGGAAAATAATCCTGCCCGGAAAAGGCTTCAGCCGTGTCGTGGTCGTAGTCATAGGCCTCGGCATAGCCTTGCGAGCGCATGAGCTGCGTCGGCGCGTTGAGTATGTGCATCGGGGGAAGAAGCGAGCCCGCCTCTCTCGCGGTGCGCATGGCCGCGCCATAGGCGGTATAGGCCGCATTCGATTTCGGCGCAGTTGCAACGTAGATCACCGCCTCGGCAATCGCCAACTCGCCTTCCGGCGAGCCGAGAAAGTCGTATGCGTCCTTCGCCGCATTGGCGACCACCAGCGCCTGCGGGTCGGCGAGCCCGATATCCTCGATCGCCATGCGCACCACCCGCCGCGCGATGTAGAGCGGTTCCTCCCCGGCATCCAGCATGCGGCAGAGATAGTAGAGCGCGGCATCGGGATCAGAGCCGCGCACCGACTTATGCAAGGCGCTGATCAAATTGTAGTGGCTGTCCTGCTGCTTGTCGTAGATCGGGGCGCGACGCTGTACCACCTCCTGGAATTGGGCCGCGCTAAACGTCTCGCCCTTGCGCGCTGCCCGCCACGCTTCCTCGGCGAGGGTTAGCGCCGCGCGGCCGTCACCGTCCGCCATGCGGATGAGTGATTGCCGCGCCTCAGCGTCCAGAGGGAGATTTTTGCCTTCGATCGCCTCAGCGCGGGCGAGAAGCTTCTCGAGCGCTTCCGCATCGAGCCGCTTGAACACCATGACGCGCGCGCGAGAGAGAAGCGGCGCGATCAGCTCGAAGGAGGGATTCTCCGTCGTGGCGCCGACAAGAACAATGGTTCCGTCTTCCATGACCGGCAGGAAAGAGTCCTGCTGCGCGCGATTGAAGCGATGAATCTCGTCGACGAAGAGGAGCGTACCTTTCCCGGTCTCGCGACGAGCACGGGCAGCGTCGAACACCTTTTTGAGATCGCCGATGCCGGAGAAAATCGCCGAGATCTGCTCAAAATGCAGATCGGTCGCCTGCGCCAAAAGCCTCGCGACCGTAGTCTTACCACTGCCGGGCGGTCCCCAGAAAATCAGTGAGCCGAGCGTGCGTGTATCGAGGAGGCGCGTGAGCGCGCCGTCCGACCCGAGCAGATGATCCTGCCCGACGACCTCGGCGAGCCGTGTCGGCCGCAACTTGTCCGCCAGCGGACGCGGCGCACCGCGCTCGAGCCCCGCCGCCGCGAAGAGGGACGCGCCCCCGCGCCGGGCGCGCGCCATCATCCCCGCAACTCCACGGATAGCTGCTGACCTGCACGCACGATGGTGATGCTCCAGCGCCGGGTCGACTGGCCAGCGACGCGCTCGAGATCGCGCGTCTTTGCGATCTTGGCATTGTTGACCGAGAGCACGAGGTCGCCGGGCTGGAAACCGAGGCTCTGCGCCGGCGAGCCGTTGGCGATCTCGACGATGACCACGCCCTGGGCGGAGGGGTCGAGCCGCAGCCTGTCCGCAAGCGCCGGCGACAGGTTCGATACCTTGGCGCCTTGAAATGGCGACGGTGAGGCGATGACAAGCTCCTCGTGGGGAGTGCCAGGCGCGGCCTCCAGCGCGACGTTGAGCGTTAGCTCCTTGCCGGCACGCACAATCCCGAGCCGCGCCGAGCCGCCAATGGGCTTGGTGGCGAAGCGATAATCGAAGGCATTGGCGTCCTCGACTGGTTGGCCGTCGATCGCGACGATGAGGTCGCTGGTCTTGATGCCGGCGCGTGCCGCCGGGCTCGTCGGTGTGACGCTCGCGATCAGCGCGCCCGAGGGGCGCTTGAGCCCGAGGCCCTCAGCGATTTCCGGCGGACGCTGGACGATGGAGCCGCCGCTCTTGGCCGAAGCGACCACGACTTTCACCATGTTCGCGGGGATCGCAAACCCGATCCCCTGCGAGCCGCCTGAGCGCGAGAAAATGGCGGTATTGATGCCGACGAGCCGGCCACCGAGATCGACGAGCGCGCCTCCCGAATTGCCGGGATTGATGGCCGCGTCGGTCTGGATGAAGAACTGGTAATCGGTGATGCCGACCTGGGTACGCGCCACCGCCGAAACGATGCCGTGGGTGACCGTCTGCCCGACCGCGAAGGGATTGCCGATCGCGAGCACTACGTCCCCAACCTCGAGCGCGTCGGAGTCAGCAAGCTCGAGCGCCGGGAAGCGTTCGTTCTGCGCTCGGATGCGCAGCACCGCGAGATCCGAGCGCGAATCTTTGAGCACCATGTCGGCCTCGAATTCGCGCTTGTCCGCGAGCGACACCTTGACCTGGTCTGCTCCCTCGATGACGTGGTTGTTGGTGACGATCAGGCCCGCGGGGTCGACGAGAACGCCCGAGCCGAGCGAGCGCTGCACCGGGTCTCCCTGCCCGCCAGGCGCGCCGGGCACTCCGAAGAAGCGGCGAAAGATGGGATCGTCAAATAGCGGATTGCGCACCGCAACGGTTTTGGCCGCATAGACGTTGACGACGGCCGGCGCCGCGCGTTGCACGACCGGCGCATAGGAGAGCCGCAACTCGGTCGGCGAGGAGGGAACGCGGCGGGCTTCGCCGTGCTCTTGGGCTGCAAGGCCGAGCGGCGCCAAGCTCGCCAGCATGACGACGGCCTTCGCAAGCCACCTCGAGCGCAAAGACGTGTTCGATCGCCAAAGCATGGACAAGTCCAGATTCGGGCGGGAGCAGATATAAGCTCAACGTCGCGGCAAATGAAGGGCGTGCTCGCGCCCGCGCGATTAGAACAAACGCCATGGCGCCTAAACTGGGGGACGCGCCGGTGGCGGTCCTCCACCGAATGGAATGCCGGTCCGTCGCATGCCCTGCCCGGCCGCGACTCTATGCCCTCGGTTTTTTCACCGGGCGCTAGTGATGAGTTTCGAGATTACTCTTTCGCAGGCAGCGTGCGCAGATAGGCGATCATGGCTTCGACATCTTCATCGGTCATCTTTGCATAATAGCGGTAACCCATCGGCGGCTTGAGTTTGCTGCTGTCCTTGCGCACGCCTTGCGTGATGGCGCGCTTGATCTCGACATCGCTCCAATCGCCGATGCCGGCGCTCTTGCTCGAAGTGATGTTGCGCGCGGTCGAAACGCCCCATGGTCCGGGGAATTCGCGACCGCCTTTGCCGAGCGAATTTTTAAAATCCATGCCCGTTCCGGGCGGCCCGAACGGCGTGTGGCATTCCATGCAATGCGCGATGGTGACGAGATAGAAGCCCCGCTTGAGCTTGTTGCCAAAATCGGATTCGGACATGGACTTCTCGGCCCCGGGAAAGACCTGGTAGGCCACCGGCTGCTTGTAGACCGGGCCGGGCACCGCATTGCTCACCGCCGGCAAGGAGCGCAGATACGCGACGATGCCGTCGAGATCGCCCGGGGTGAGAATCCCGTAGAAACCGCTCGGCATGATCGGCGCGAGGTGGTGCCCCGCGGGGCGCGTGCCCTCCTGCAGCGCTGTCTTGATCTCGGCATCGCTCCAATTGCCAATGCCGGTCTCGCGATCAGGCGTAATGTTGGAGGCCGTGACATCGAACGGGGCCTCGTCGAAACGCAGTCCTCCGGAGAGCGCCCGATCGAACTGCGGCCCATTGGGCCCCATCGGCGTATGGCAGTTGTGACAAGTCATGACGGTGTCGACGAGATAGCGTCCACGCTCGAGCGGCGCTTGCGCCAAAGCCATCGCCGGAGCCGCAAGCGCAGCGAGCACGCCAAAGAACCACGCCACGATTCATCATCCTCCCTCCCTCGTTTGCCCCACCGGCACCGATACCTCGCGCCGGCCATCAAAAAGGGCAGCGCGAGCGCTGCCCCTTGCGTCCTTCACTGGCCCTGCGGTCACGCCGGGGCGGCCGCTTCCGGCTGCGGCTCTGTCTTCGTCTGCTCCGGGCCCGAGTCCTGTCCCTTCGCTGCCATGTCGCGATCAACCAGTTCAATGACCGCGACGGGAGCGGAATCGCCGTAGCGGAAGCCGGCCTTCAGCACCCTGGTATAGCCGCCGTCGCGATCCTTGTAACGGGGGCCCAGCACCTCGAACAGTTTCTTGACCATTCCGATATCGCGCATCTGCGCAATCGCTTGGCGGCGCGCATGGAGACCGCCGCGCTTGGCGAGGGTGACCAGTTTCTCGACGATGGGCCGCAAGTCCTTGGCCTTCGGCAACGTGGTGACGATCTGTTCGTGCTTGATCAGAGCCGCGGCCATGTTCGCGAACATGGCACGGCGATGCTCGTGGGTGCGATTGAGCTTGCGATGGGCGATTCGGTGACGCATGCGCGGCTCCGCACGGGACAGTAATCAGTGATTAGTAATCAGATGACCCTCTGATCACTGACGTGTGACCACTGGTCCCTGTCAATAATGATCTTCGAAGCGCTTGGCCAGTTCGTCAATGTTGTCGGGCGGCCAGCCCGGCACTTCCATGCCGAGATGGAGCCCCATCTGCGCCAGCACTTCCTTGATCTCGTTGAGCGATTTGCGCCCGAAATTCGGCGTGCGCAGCATCTCCGCCTCGGTCTTCTGAACGAGATCGCCGATATAGACGATATTGTCGTTCTTGAGACAATTAGCCGAGCGCACCGAAAGCTCCAGTTCGTCGACCTTTTTGAGGAACGCCGGATTGAAGGCAAGATCGGGAATAGCCTCGGCGACGATCTCCTTGCGCGGCTCCTCGAAGTTGACGAAGACGTTGAGCTGGTCCTGGAGGATGCGCGCGGCGTAAGCCACCGCGTCGTCTGGGCTGACCGCGCCGTTGGTCTGGATTTGCATGGTCAATTTGTCATAGTCGAGAATCTGACCTTCGCGGGTATTCTCAACCTTGTAGGAGACCTTGCGCACCGGCGAGTAGAGGCTATCGACCGGGATGAGACCGATCGGCGCGTCTTCCGGCCGGTTGCGCTCGGTGGGTACATAGCCCTTTCCGGTATTCACCGTGAATTCCATGCGGATCTCGGCACCCTCGTCGAGCGTGCACAGCACGAGATCGGGATTGAGCACGACGATGTCGCCCACGGTCTGAATATCGCCCGCCGTGACGGTGCCGGGACCCTGCTTCTTGACGACCATGCGTTTGGGTCCGTCGCCCTGCATCTTGATGGCGATGTCCTTGATGTTGAGCACGATATCGGTCACGTCCTCGCGCACGCCGGGAATCGAGGAGAACTCGTGCAACACGCCATCGATGTGGACCGACTGCACTGCCGCGCCTTGCAGCGACGAGAGGAGGATGCGGCGCAACGCATTACCCAACGTCACGCCGAAGCCGCGCTCAAGCGGCTCGGCGATCACGATGGCCTCGCGCTTGGGATCGCCGCCCGGGTCGGATCAGTTCCTGCCAGTTCTTTTGAATCGTCACGTTGGCACCCATGCCTTTGACCGAGGCAGCGGCGGGCCGCGCGGCCCACTCCGCCCCGGGGGAATTTTCCGTGGCGGGCTCCTCGGGAGTCCGCCAGATGAGCACATCGTCTGTCATACTCGGCGCCTTTTGCGTGGACGGCAGCCGTTGTGTGGAATCGGCGTCACGTCGCGAATGGAGGTGATGGTGAAGCCCGCCGACTGCAGGGACCGCAACGCCGATTCGCGGCCAGAACCCGGACCTGCGACCTCGACTTCGAGGGTGCGCATGCCGTGCTCCTGGGCCTTCTTAGCGGCATCCTCGGCTGCCACCTGCGCTGCGTAGGGTGTCGATTTTCTCGAGCCCTTGAAGCCCATGGTGCCGGCAGACGACCAAGCGATGGTATTTCCTTGGGCATCAGTAATGGTGATCATCGTGTTGTTGAACGTCGCGTTCACATGCGCGACTCCGGAGGCGATATTCTTGCGCTCGCGTCGCCGGACGCGGGTTGCTTCTTTACCCATTCTCGATCCTCTCGCAGCTCGGCGCTGCGATCGCCGGGCTAATGACTGGTGCTCGAATCACGTAGCCGATCTCGCGCAGGCTACGGCAACTCAAGTTGCGCGCTTCTTGCCGGCGATGGGTTTGGCCGGCCCCTTACGGGTGCGGGCATTGGTATGGGTGCGCTGGCCGCGGACCGGCAGTCCGCGACGGTGCCGCAACCCGCGGTAGCAACCGAGGTCCATCAGCCGCTTGATATTCATGGCCACTTCGCGCCGCAGGTCCCCCTCGACCATATAGTCGCGGTCGATCACCTCGCGGATCTGCAGCACTTCCTGGTCGGTCAGTTGCGATACCCGGCGGGCCTCGGGAATGCCCACTTTCTCCATGATTTCATTGGCCTTTTTCGACCCAATGCCATGGATATATTGCAATGCAATAACGACGCGTTTGTTAGTCGGTATGTTGACGCCGGCGATGCGGGCCACAGTCTTTCGCTCCTTCTGCCGGCGTGCAACGGCCAGCGATCGTTCCCACGGGAGGCGGTTCCCAAACGATAACGCGACACCCTCCCCGTTCCTCAGGGCCCGGTATCGTTCGACCTCTCGACTTGGATGCGGGTTATTAAGGGATTCAACGTCGTTTCGTCAACCTCTGCCCTCGACCCGTTTTGCGCCGGGCTAACTTCTGGCCCACGGCTCTGCTCCGGCCGGATTTCGCCGTTTTGGCCTTCGTTTTCGACCCCTTGGCGGTTTTGCCCGCTTGTGCGCGTCCTGCTCCGTCCGCCCGCCGTGGCCTGGCCGCCGCTTTCTTGGTGAGGGCCTCTCGAAGCACTCGGTCGATGGCGCTCGATACCTGCGGAATGGGAGCCATACCGTCGACCGAATGTAGCACGCTCTCGAGCTGGTAATACGCAGCGAGTGGCGCGGTTTGATCGCGGTAGGCCAAAAGCCGGCGCCGCAACACCTCCGGATCGTCATCCTCGCGCAGCGTCTCGCGCCGCGCCTTCATCTCGGCGACCCGCTTTTTGATCCGCTTGAGCAGCGCGGCCTCATCCACCTTGAGTTCGATCACGGCATCGAGCTTGAGGCCCTTCTCTTTGAGCATGCGATCGAGTGCGTGCGCCTGCGGCACCGTGCGTGGGAAGCCATCCAGAATGAAGCCCTTGCGCGCATCAGGCTCATCGATGCGCTCGGAAACGATCGCGACCACGACGTCATCGGGCACGAGCTCGCCGCGTGCCATCATCTCTTTCGCGCGCATCCCGATTGACGTGCCGGCCTCCACAGCGGCGCGCAGCATCTCACCGGTCGAGAGCTGCAGCAGACCGTGCTTGGCGACCAGACGCTGCGCCTGAGTCCCTTTGCCGGCCCCCGGGGGACCGAGCAATACCAACCTCATCTACGCCGCCCCCGCAGCTTCGACCGCTTGATGAGACCTTCGTATTGATGCGCCAACAAGTAGCCCTGAATCTGCGCGACCGTGTCCATTGTGACGCTGACGACGATCAACAGCGAGGTGCCGCCGAAATAGAACGGGACCGCGGCGTAGGAGATCAGGATCTCCGGCAAGAGGCAGACAAGGGCAAGATAGGCTGCGCCGATAACCGTGATGCGCGAGAGCACGTAGTCGATGTATTCCGCCGTACGTTCGCCCGGCCGAATGCCGGGAATGAAGCCGCCGTGCTTCTTCAGATTATCCGCGGTCTCCGTTGGATTGAAAACGATCGCCGTATAGAAAAAAGCGAAGAAGATGATGAGACCGATATAGAGGATGAGGAACAGTGGCCGTCCGTGACCGAGTTGGGTGGTGATGGCAACGAACCAGTCCGGACCTTGACCAGCGTTGAAATTGGCGACCGTCGTCGGCAGCAGCAGCGAGGAGGCGAATATCGGCGGAATGACGCCTGAAGTGTTGAGCTTGAGCGGCAGATGCGAGGATTGACCCTCGAACATGCGATTGCCCACTTGGCGCTTGGGGTACTGAATTAGCAGGCGCCGCTGCGCGCGTTCCATGAATACGATGAAGCCGATCACCGCGACCACGGTCACCAGCACGACAAGGATCAACCCCGTCGACAGCGCGCCTTGGCGGCCCAATTCGAGCGTTCCAGCGATCGCCGACGGCAATTCCGCCACGATACCTGAGAGGATGATCAGCGAAATCCCGTTGCCGATGCCGCGCGAGGTGACCTGCTCGCCGAGCCACATCAGGAACATCGTCCCGCCGGTGAGCGTGATGACAGTGCCGATGCGGAAGAACCAGCCGGGATCCGTCACTACATTGCCCGCGCCTTCAAGGCCGACCGCGATACCGTAGGACTGGAAGGCGGCCAGCAGCACCGTCAGGTAGCGCGTATATTGGTTCATCACCTTGCGGCCCTGCTCGCCCTCCTTCTTGAGCTGCTCGAGCGTAGGCGACACCGTGGTCATCAGCTGAATGATGATGGATGCCGAGATGTACGGCATGATGTTGAGAGCGAAGATCGCCATCCGGTGAATGCCGCCACCGGAAAACATATTGAACATGCCGAGGATGCCACCCGCTTGGGAACGGAAGATCTGATCCCAAGCCGAAGGATCGATGCCGGGCAGCGGGATGTAGGTGCCGAAGCGGTAGACCAGGAGTGCGCCGAGCGTGAACCAGATCCGCTTCTTGAGCTCCTCGGCTTTTGCTAGAGCCGAGAAATTAAGATTGGCGGCGAGTTGTTCTGCTGCAGAGACCATCGACGTTTCCGTTCCGCGCTCAAGAACAGACCGCGCTCGCAAGGCGCGATGTTCCCCCTATATAGCCATCAGGCGGGCTGTTCGCTCGTTTGCCGTTGCGGCGCCAGTACCGTCACCGACCCGCCCGCATTCTCGACTGCCTGCCTTGCCGCTTTAGACGCGCCCCAGACCGAGAACGCAACCTTGGCCTTGATTTGACCCGAGCCCAGCAAGCGGACGCCGTCTTTCGCCCTTCTGAGCACGCCGGCTTTCACCAGTGCTTCGGCGTCGACAGTGGCGCCGGCATCGAGCTTGCCGGCGTCAATCGCCGCCTGGATCTTGTCGAGATTGACTTCATTGAGCTTGCGCGCAAACGACGCGTTCTTGAAGCCGCGCTTTGGTAGCCGCCGGTGCAGCGGCATCTGCCCGCCCTCGAAGCCCTTGATCCGCACGCCGGAGCGCGCGGTCTGGCCTTTGCCGCCGCGCCCGGCGGTCTTTCCTGAACCAGAGCCGATGCCGCGGCCGACGCGGGTACGTTTCTTGCGCGCTCCCGGACGGTCGGCCAGTTCGTGAAGCTTCATCGCCTCTCTCCTTAAGCGTTCACCACCCGGACCAAATGTTTGACCTTGGCGATCATGCCCCGGGTCTGCGGCGTATCCGGAAGCTCCACAACGCGCCCGATCCGGTTGAGACCGAGTCCGATCAGCGTCTCGCGTTGGCTATGGTGACGCCGAATGGGGCTGCCGATCTGTTCGATCTTGATGACCTTATCGCTGTTGCTCATCTCAGCCTCTCGGCGCGCCTGATTTAGTCGGCCGCCTGCTCACCCTCGGCGACGTCGCGCCGCCGCGCCTGCAGGGTCGATACCTTGATGTTGCGCCGCGCGGCAACCGAGCGCGGGGAGTCCTGGTGCTTGAGGGCGTCAAAAGTAGCCCGCACCATGTTGTACGGGTTGGACGAGCCGAGCGATTTGGCCACCACGTCCTGCATGCCCAGTGTCTCGAACACAGCACGCATCGGACCACCGGCGATGATGCCGGTCCCGGGCGGTGCCGCGCGCAGGAATACTCGGCCTGCGCCATGGCGCCCGGCAACGTCGTGGTGCAGCGTTCGGCCCTCGCGTAGCGGCACCCGGATGAGGCCGCGTTTGGCCGCATCGGTCGCCTTACGAATCGCCTCCGGCACCTCGCGCGCCTTGCCGTGTCCGAAGCCGACCCGTCCCTTTTCGTCGCCGACCACGACGAGCGCAGCGAAGCCAAAACGGCGCCCGCCTTTCACCACCTTGGCGACGCGGTTGATGTGGACGAGCTTATCGATGAATTCGCTCTCTTCCCGCTCGCGGCGATCGCGCGGTTCACGTGCCATGATCTTGCCTCACCTTCTCGTCTCTACCTTTCAGAAATTGAGCCCGCCCTCGCGCGCCGCGTCCGCCAACGCCTTGACCCGGCCGTGGTAAAGGTAACCGCCACGATCGAACACAACCTCCTTGATACCCTTTGCGGTTGCGCGCTCGGCAAGCCGTTTTCCCACCGCTTTCGCTGCTTCGATATTGGCGCCAGTTTTGAGGCCACCGCGCATCTCCTTTTCGAGCGAGGACGCGGAAACAACGGTTTGGCTGTTCGCATCGTCGATGACTTGCGCATAAATGTGTTGGGACGAGCGGAAGACGGTCAGCCGCGCGCGCGTGCCGGCGGCGCGGCGGACCTTGCGCCGCACTTTCGCGGTCCTTCGCAGCGTCCGATCAGCGACTGTCGCCATGGCGCGCTCTCACTTCTTTTTTCCTTCTTTGCGGAAGATGTACTCGTTCGCGTATTTGACGCCTTTGCCTTTGTAAGGCTCGGGCTTGCGGAAGGCGCGGATTACGGCGGCCACATGGCCAACCTTCTGCTCATCAATGCCGGAGACCACGACCTCGGTCGGCCTGGGCACCGCGGTCGTAATACCTTCCGGGATCGGATAGACGATGTCGTGGCTATAACCGAGTTGAACCTGCAGGTTCTTGCCCTGCAGGGTGGCGCGATAACCGACGCCACTGATCTCGAGGCGGCGCTCGAAGCCTTTGGTCACGCCGGTCATCGCGTTGGCGAGCAGCGAACGGTACGTTCCCCACATCGCACGGGCGCGCTTGGTCTCGGCGCGCGTGTCTACCTTGACCTCGCTGCCCTGCACCATGGCCGCGACGTCGCCGTGCAGCGCGACCGCAAGCGCGCCCTTCGGGCCCTTAAGCTTCACGATCTGGCCCTCCACGGTGGCAGTAACGCCGGAGGGAATCGCCACGGGTTTCTTTCCAACACGAGACATGACTGAAGTCCGTTCGCCTGCGTTTACGACAATGCGCTATCCTTTGGTCCACATCAAAAGACCGTAAAGAGAATTTCCCCGCCTACGTTGTGCTCACGGGCGTCGTGATCGGCCATCACACCCTTGGGCGTCGAGAGGATCGCGACCCCCAATCCGTTGTTGACACGCGGCAGCGCCTTGACCGAGGCATAGACCCGCCGTCCCGGTTTCGATACGCGCGAAATCTCGCGGATCACCGGCTCGCCATCGAACCGTTCGAGTGCTCGACCGCCGCATAATCGCGAATGAATCCTTCGGTTTTGAGCACATCGAGCACACTCACCCGCAATTTCGAGGCTGGTATCGAGACCTTCGACTTGTTTCGCATCTGCGCATTGTGAATACGCGCGATCATGTCACCGAGCGGATCGTTCATTGCCATCGCCCGCTCTCCTTCACCAACTCGACTTGACCAGGCCGGGGATCAACCCCTTGGAGCCGAGATCCCGAAGCGCGATGCGCGACAGGCGGTGCTTGCGATAGAACCCGCGCGGTCGGCCCGATATCTCGCAGCGATTGCGAACGCGGGTCTCCGAGGAGTTGCGCGGCAATTCCGCAAGTTTGAGCGTTGCCGCGAACCGCTCCTCCATCGGCTTCGTCTTGTCGCGAGCAATGGCCCTGAGCCGAGCGCGCCGGCCGGAATGCTTCTTGCTCAGCTTGCGTCGCCTGTTGTTCTTCTCGATCGCACTTTTCTTCGCCATCAATGTCTCCTGGCTCTCCGCCGTTGAGGACGATGCCTCACTGCCGGAACGGGAAGTTGAACGCGCTCAGTAGTGCTCGCGCCTCGTCGTCGGACTTCGCGCTGGTGCACACCGTGATATCCATCCCCCAGACGTCGGCCACCTTGTCGTAGTCGATCTCCGGAAAGATGATGTGTTCTTTGACGCCGATCGTGTAATTTCCGCCCCCGTCGAAGCTCTTCGGCGACAGCCCGCGAAAATCGCGCACGCGCGGCAGCGCAATGTTGATCAGCCGGTCGACGAACTCGTACATACGCGTCTTGCGCAGCGTCACCTTGCAGCCAATCGCTTGGCCGTCACGCACCTTGAACGTGGCGATGGATTTTCTGGCTTTGGTGATCACCGCCTTCTGGCCCGCGATTCGGCTCAGATCGTTGGCCGCGGCTTCGACCTTCTTGCGATCGTTGACGCCTTCACCAATGCCCATGTTAATGACGACCTTTTCGATCACCGGCACCTGCATCCGATTCTTGTAGCCGAACTCGTCAGATAACTTCTTGCGAACCACCTCGTCGAAATAAGTCTTGAGCCGCGGGGTGACGCGCTCCTCCGGCTTTCGCGGCTTGGCCACCGGCGCCGCCGCGGCGTCGCCTTTCGCAGGCTTGCCGGCCCTGTCGGGCTTCTGCGCCTGCTGTGACTTCTCGCCCTTCTGGGGTCGGGGCGTCTTGTCCGATGCCGCGGCCCTCTCGCCTTTGGCTTTGGTTTTGGTTTCCGTATCAGCCATCGAGCTCAACTCCCGATCGCTTGGCCACCCGCACCTTGCGACGATTTTCGCCTGCTCCCACGAACTTGAAACCGATCCGCGTCGGCTTGCCGTCCTTCGGATCCGCAAGCGCAAGGTTGGACAGGTGCACCGGGGATTCTTTGGAAATGATGCCGCCCTCGTGCTGGGCGCTCTGCTTCTGGTGACGCTTGACCAGATTGATGCCGCGCACCAGGGCACGCTCCTCGTCGGGGCGCACCTCGATCACTTCACCGCTGCGCCCCTTGTCGCGGCCGGCGAGCACGATCACCTTGTCACCCTTGCGGATCTTGGCGGCCATCACAGCACCTCCGGGGCGAGCGAGATGATCTTCATGTGGTTCTTGGCGCGAAGCTCGCGTGGGACCGGTCCGAAGATGCGGGTGCCTACCGGCTCCATCTGCGGATTGATCAGCACCGCGGCGTTGCGATCGAAGCGAATAATCGAGCCATCAGGACGCTTGATGTCCTTGGAGATGCGTACCACCACGGCCTTCATGACCTCGCCCTTCTTCACGCGTCCGCGCGGGATGGCTTCTTTCACGGACACGACGATCACGTCGCCGATGGTGGCGTATTTGCGCTTGGAACCGCCAAGCACTTTGATGCACATGACACGGCGCGCGCCGGAATTATCCGCCACGTCGAGGTTCGTCTGCATCTGAATCATGACGCCGCCCTCGTCCTCTAAATTCCCGCGCCCGTTGCGCTCACACGGCCTTCTTCTTCTCGCCCCGAACCACCTCCCAGCGTTTGAGCTTGGACAATGGCCGGCGCTCTTCGATCCACACGATGTCGTCGACATGGTATTGATTGGTCTCATCGTGGGCATAGTATTTCTTGGTACGCCGCACCGTCTTCTTCATGACAGGATGGGTGAAGCGGCGCTCGACCCGCACCACAATGGTCTTATCCTGTTTGTCGCTCACTACGACGCCCTGGAGCGTGCGCTTCGGCATCTCTAATTACTCCGCCTTGGCTTTGGACCGCCTGGCACGCTTCGGCTTGGCCGGTTTTTCCGACGGCGCCGGTGCTGGCGCGGGAGCGGGCTGGCCCGAGCGCTTTTGTGCCGCGATCGTCTTGATGCGCGCGATGTCGCGACGAACCTGCCGAACACGCGCGGTATTCTCGAGCTGCCCGGTTGCCCGCTGAAAGCGCAGATTGAATCGCTCCTTCTTGAGCTTGAGAAACTCATCGTCAAGCTGGTCGACCGTCATGGCACGCACATCAGAAGACTTCATCGTTCGCTCCCGACCCTATTCTGCGATCCGCTCGATGAACCGCGTTTTGATCGGCAACTTGGCTGCAGCGAGTCCAAGCGCCTCGCGCGCCATCGTCTCCGACACGCCATCGACCTCAAACAAGATTCGACCCGGCTTGACGCGGGTCACCCACAGCTCGGGAGCCCCCTTTCCAGAGCCCATGCGCACTTCGAGCGGCTTCTTTGACACGGGGACGTCGGGATAGATGCGAATCCAGACCCGGCCCGCCCGTTTCATGTGGCGCGTGAGCGCCCGACGCGCAGCCTCGATCTGGCGTGCCGTGACGCGCTCCGGCTCCAAGGCCTTGAGCCCGAACTGGCCGAACGCCAGGTCCACACCCGAGGTTGCGATTCCCTTTATGCGACCCTTGTGCGCCTTGCGGAATTTCGTGCGCATCGGTTGCAGCATGGCTGTTCGCCTTTCTTATCCCGCTATATTGCCGCTCACGGCACGTCGCGACGCGGACGCCCCGCCTCGCCTTCCGCCATCTTCTTGTCCTGCGCCATCGGGTCATGCTCCATGATCTCGCCCTTGAAAATCCAGACCTTGACCCCGCAGGTGCCATACGTCGTAAAGGCCGTGGCCACCCCATAATCGACATCAGCGCGCAATGTGTGCAGCGGCACGCGGCCCTCGCGATACCATTCCATGCGTGCGATCTCGGCGCCGCCCAGGCGTCCTGAGCAATTGATGCGAATACCGCCCGCACCAAGCCGCATTGCGGACTGTACTGCCCGCTTCATGGCACGGCGGAAGGCGACCCGGCGCTCCAGCTGTTGAGCGATCGATTCGGCAACGAGCTGAGCATCGAGCTCCGGTTTGCGAATCTCGACGATGTTGATCACGACGTCGGATTTCGTGAGCTTGGTGACCTTGCGGCGAAGCTTCTCGATATCGGCACCCTTCTTGCCGATGACAACCCCTGGCCGCGCCGATTGAACGGTGACACGGCACTTCTTGTGCGGCCGCTCGATCACGATCTTCGATACGGCGGCCTGCTTGAGATCCTTCATCAGCTCTTCGCGGATCTTCATATCCTCATGCAGTAATTGGCTGTACTCGTTCTTGCCCGAGTACCAGCGGGAATCCCAGGTCCGGTTGATGCCGAGCCGCAAGCCGAGTGGATTGACCTTCTGACCCATGGTTCACCTCTTATGAAGCTGTGGCTTCCACCTCGCGCACGACGATGGTCAGATGCGCGAACGGCTTTAAGATCCGGCCGACGCGGCCGCGCCCGCGCGGGTGAAACCGCTTGAGCACGATCGCCTTACCAACATGCGCCTCCGCGACGACGAGATCATCGACGTCGAGATCGTGATTGTTCTCGGCGTTGGCGATCGCCGATTCGAGGCACTTGCGCACCTCGCGCGCGACGCGCTTACGCGAAAATTCCAAGTCGGCCAGAGCACTCGCGACCTTCTTGCCACGGATGAGTTGGGCGACGAGATTCAGCTTCTGCGGGCTCACCCGCAGCATGCGGGCAACCGCTTTCGCTTCGTTTTCGGCGAGCGCGCGCTCGCGTGCCTTCTTGCCCATCTTCGCCCTCTCAGCTCTGCGAGGTGCCGCCCGTCGGCGCCACTGCAGCTGTGCCAGGCGCAGCCGGCGCGGTACCCGCAACCGCAGGACCGGCCGTACGTTTCGCCCTCCGGTCCGATGAATGGCCATAGAACATGCGCGTGGGGGCGAACTCGCCGAACTTATGACCGACCATTTCCTCGGTCACGAGCACCGGAATATGCTTCTGGCCGTTATAGACGCCGAAGGTGAGTCCGACGAACTGCGGTAGAATGGTCGAACGCCGGCTCCAGATCCTAATCATTTCATGGCGGCCCGACGAGCGCGACGCCTCTGCCTTCTTGAGCAGATAGCCGTCGACGAACGGGCCCTTCCAGATTGAACGCGCCATGGTGCAGTCCTCGTCTACTTCTTCCGCGCGTGGCGACTTGCGATGATGAATTTGCTGGTGGATTTATTCCTGCGGGTCTTTTTGCCCTTGGTGGGAAAGCCCCACGGCGTCACCGGATGCCGCCCGCCCGAAGTACGGCCCTCGCCGCCGCCATGCGGGTGGTCGATTGGATTCATCGACACGCCGCGATTGTGCGGCATGCGGCCCATCCAGCGCTTGCGTCCAGCCTTGCCGATGGAAATATTCATGTGGTCCGGATTGGACACCGCGCCGATCGTCGCCATGCAGCGCCCGTGCACCAGGCGCTGCTCGCCCGAGTTGAGACGCAAAATGACATATTGACCGTCCCGACCGACGATCTGGGCATAACTACCGGCCGAGCGCGCGATTTGCCCGCCTTTTCCGATCTTGATCTCGACATTGTGCACGATCGTGCCGATCGGCACGTTTCCGGCCGGCATGGCATTGCCCGGCTTCACATCGGCGTGCTCGCTTGAAAGGACCATATCTCCCTGCGCAAGTCGCTGCGGCGCCAATATATAAGCGAGCTCGCCGTCCTCGTACTTGATCAATGCGATGTACCCGGTGCGGTTGGGATCGTATTCGATCCGCTCAACCTTGGCGGCCACGTCGAGCTTACAGCGTTTGAAGTCGATCTTGCGGTAGGCCTGCTTGTGACCGCCACCGCGAAACCGCACGGTAATGCGCCCATTGTTGTTGCGCCCACCGCTCGCCTTGCTGCCTTCGGTCAGCGTCTTCACCGGTGCGCCGCGATGCAGGCCCGAGCGGTCGACCAGCACGAGTTGACGCTGGCTCGGAGTCACCGGGTTGTATGACTTGAGTGCCATCGCGCCGCTTCCTCACAGACCCGTTGTCACATCGATCTTATGGCCCTCTTCGAGGGTCACGATCGCGCGCTTGACCTGCGACTGCTCGCCCACAGTCCCTTTGAAAGCCTTGACCTTGCCTTTGCGCAGATGCGTATTGACGCTCTTGACTTTGACGTCGAACAGCTTCTCGACCGCCTCCTTGATCTGCGGCTTGGTCGCATTCCTGGCGACCTTGAACATCACTTGGTTGCGCTCCGAAGCGAGCGTCGCTTTCTCGGTAATCACCGGCGAGATGATCACATCGTAGTGGCGGGGATCGGTGGTGCTCATTTGAATCGCGCCTCCAACGCTTCCAGTGCCGACTTTGTCAGCACGAGCATCTGCCGCCGCAGGATGTCGTACACGTTGATGCCTTGCACCGGGAGCACGTCGATGTCGGGGATGTTGCGCGCGGCGAGGGCAAAATTCGCCTCAAGCTGGGCGCCGTCGATGATGAGCGCACTGGTGAGGCCGAGCTTGGCGAAATTGTGCCGCAGCGTGCCGGTCTTCGCGTCTTTCAGGCTCGCCTTATCGAGAACGATGATGCCACCGTCCCTCGCCTTGGCGGACAAGGCGTGCTTGAGGGCGAGGGCGCGAACCTTCTTCGGCAGACCGGTCGCGTGGCTGCGCGGCGTCGGCCCGAACGAGCGGCCGCCGCCGCGGAAGAGATTGACCCTGGCGGGGCCATGACGTGCCGAACCGGTACCCTTTTGCCGGTACATTTTTTTGCCGGTGCGGTTGATCTCACTGCGGTTCTTCACGTCATGCGTGCCGCGCTGGCGTTTGGCGAGCTGCCAGCGCACACAGCGGTGCAAGATGTCTGATCTCGGCTCGAGGCCGAAGATCGCGTCCGGCAGTTCGACCGAACCTGCCGCCTTGCCGTCGAGCGAGACGATCTTGAGTTCCATGTCAGGCACCTTCGGCCTTGCCCGCCTGGTCCGCTTCAGCCGGCGCTGCTTCGCCGGTGCCGCCGGCGCTCTCCGGCAGACGGAACTTGCCGGGTTTGGGAGCGTCTGTCGGCAATCTTTTCTTCACCGCATCGCGAAGCGTGATCCAACCGCCCTTCGCGCCCGGCACCGCGCCCTCGACCAGGATGAGGCCGCGCTCGACGTCGGTCTGCACCACCTTGAGGTTGAGAGTGGTGACACGCTCGACGCCCAAGTGCCCCGGCATTTTCTTATTCTTGAACGTCTTCCCGGGATCCTGGCGGCCGCCCGTCGACCCGATCGAACGGTGTGAGATGGACACTCCGTGCGAGGCGCGCAGTCCGCCAAAGTTCCAGCGCTTCATACCGCCCGCAAACCCCTTACCAATCGACGTTCCCGTGACGTCGACAAATTGGCCGACGACGAAATGGTCGGCAGTGATCTCGGCACCCACCGGTATCAGCTCGCTCTCGTCCACCCGGAACTCGGCGAGCTTGCGTTTGGGCTCGACCTTTGCAACGGCGAAATGGCCGCGCGTGGCCTTTGTCAAGCTCTTTGGCTTGCGGGTGCCGGAGCCGAGCTGCAGCGCGACATAGCCGTTCTTATCTTTCGTGCGGTGGCCGACAACCTGGCAGTTGGCAAGGCGTAACACCGTGACCGGCACATGCTCGCCAGCGTCGGTAAAGACGCGCGTCATCCCGACTTTCTGTGCGATTACCCCTGAACGCATCGTTGTGGTCTCTCTGGTCCGGTTCCGCTCAGAGCTTGATCTCGACGTCGACACCAGCGGCAAGATCGAGCTTCATGAGCGCGTCCACCGTCTGCGGCGTTGGATCGACAATGTCGAGCAGCCGCTTGTGCGTGCGCATCTCGAACTGCTCACGGCTCTTCTTGTCGATGTGAGGCGAACGGTTGACCGTGAATTTCTCGATCTTCGTCGGCAGCGGAATTGGACCTCGCACTTGCGCGCCCGTGCGCTTGGCAGTGGCCACGATCTCACGCGTCGACGCATCGAGGATGCGGTGATCGAACGCCTTGAGCCGGATCCGAATGTTCTGGCCGTTCATGATATGTCAGATGACGGACGACAGATGACGAAGGACGGACGACGAAAGTCATCGCATCGGCTCGCTTTGTCTGTCCTCTGTCCTCTGTCCTCCGTCCCTGTCGTCTGGCGTCTGTCGCCTGCTACTCGGTGATACTGACCACGACGCCGGCGCCGACGGTTTTGCCGCCCTCGCGGATGGCAAACCGCTGCTTCTCCTCCATCGCAATCGGCGTGATCAGCTCCACATCCATCGCCGCATTGTCCCCCGGCATGATCATCTCCGTCCCCGCCGGCAGCGTCACGTGACCGGTCACGTCCGTGGTGCGGAAGTAAAACTGCGGACGGTAGTTGTTGAAGAACGGCGTGTGCCGGCCCCCTTCCTCCTTGGTCAGGATGTACGCCTCCGCCTTGAACTTCTTGTGCGGCTTCACCGAGCCCGGCTTGCACAGAACCTGCCCGCGCTCCACCGCATCCTTGTCGATCCCGCGCAACAGGCAGCCCACATTGTCCCCCGCAACCCCCTCGTCCAGAAGCTTGCGGAACATCTCAACCCCCGTCACCACCGACTTCTGCGTGTCCCGCAGCCCCACGATCTCAACTTCCTCTCCCACCTTGATCTTGCCGCGCTCGATCCGACCCGTCACAACCGTGCCGCGCCCAGAGATCGAGAACACGTCCTCAATCGGCATCAAAAACGGCTGGTCGATCGGCCGCTCCGGCAGCGGCACGAACTCATCCAGCGCCTCGAACAGCTTGAGCACCGCCGCATCCGCAAATTCGCCCTTCTCCCCGCTGAGCGCCTTGATCGCAGCCCCGCGGATCACCGGAACCTTGTCGCCGGGAAACTGGTACTTGGTCAAAAGCTCGCGCACCTCCAGCTCCACCAGATCGAGAAGCTCGGGGTCGTCAACCACGTCCACCTTGTTGAGAAAAACCACGATGTAGGGAACGCCAACCTGGCGCGCCAACAGAATGTGCTCGCGCGTCTGCGGCATCGGACCGTCCGCCGCCGATACCACCAGGATCGCGCCATCCATCTGCGCCGCCCCCGTGATCATGTTCTTGACGTAGTCGGCATGGCCCGGGCAGTCCACGTGCGCGTAGTGGCGCTTCTGCGTGGAATATTCCACGTGGCTCGTCGCAATCGTCAAAATCTTGGTCGGATCGCGCCGCCCCTGGCTCTCCGACGCCTTCGCCACCTGGTCGTAGCTCACAAAATTCGGCGTCCAACCCTTGTCCGCCGACACCTTCGTCAGCGCAGCCGTCAGCGTCGTCTTGCCGTGGTCCACGTGACCAATCGTCCCAACATTGCAATGCGGCTTCGTGCGTTCGAATTTCTGTTTGGCCATGGCTCGGCTCCTGTGCGACCTTTCTCAACTAAGCTGCATCGAGCGGGGTCTCAGGCGAACTTCGCCTGGATCTCGGCGGCGACCGCCTGAGGCACCTGTTCGTAATGATCGAACTGCATGGTGAAGGTGGCGCGCCCCTGCGACATCGAGCGCAGATTGCTGACATAGCCGAACATGTTGGCGAGCGGCACCATCGCGTTGACGACATTGGCATTGCCGCGCATGTCCTGGCCCTGGATCTGTCCGCGTCGCGAATTGAGGTCCCCGATAACGGAGCCCGTATACTCTTCGGGCGTGACCACCTCGACCTTCATGATCGGCTCCAGCAGCACGGGCGAGCCCTTCTGCAGCGCTTCCCGCAAGGCCGCACGCGCGCAAATTTCGAAAGCAAGTGCCGACGAATCGACATCGTGGTAAGCGCCGTCGACCAGCATCACCTTGAGATCGACAACTGGGAATCCCGCCAGCACGCCGGAGCCCAGAACGGATTCGAGGCCTTTCTCGACTCCGGGGACGTACTCCTTGGGCACCGTGCCACCGACGACTTCGTTTTCGAATAAAAACCCGCCGGCTGGCGGCAACGGTTCGGCGACGATCTTGACGCGGGCGAACTGGCCAGCCCCGCCGGTCTGCTTCTTGTGCGTGTAATCAACCGTGACCGGTTTGGTGATCTTCTCGCGGTAGGCCACCTGCGGTGCACCGATGTTGGCATCGACCTTGTAGCTGCGCTTCAAGATGTCCACTTTTATGTCGAGATGGAGCTCCCCCATTCCTTTGAGAATGGTCTGCCCCGATTCCTGGTCAGTGGTCACGCGGAACGAGGGGTCCTCCGCCACCAGCTTGGCAAGGGCAACACCTAGTTTTTCTTGATCCGCTTTCGACTTCGGCTCGATCGCAATCTCGATCACCGGATCAGGGAATTCCATCTTCTCGAGGATGACCGGCTTCTGCGGATCGCAAAGGGTATCGCCGGTACGCACCTCCTTGAGGCCTGCGAGAGCAACGATGTCGCCGGCATAGGCCTCCTTGATGTCCTCACGATTGTTGGCATGCATGAGCAGCATCCGGCCGATGCGCTCCCTGCGATCCTTGCTCGAATTGATCACTCCGGTGCCGCTTTCGAGCCGGCCCGAATAGATGCGGCAGAAGGTGATGGTACCGACGAAAGGGTCGTCCATGATCTTGAAGGCAAGCAGCGCCATCGGCTCGCTGTCTGAGGGTCTGCGCACAACTTCGTTGCCTTTGCTGTCGATGCCCTTGATGGGCGGTACGTCGAGCGGCGACGGCAAATAGTCCACCACCGCGTCCAGCAACGGCTGCACGGCTTTGTTCTTGAATGCGGAGCCGGCGAGCACGGGGAAGAATGCGCCGGTGATTACGGCCTTGCGGAGCAGGCGCTTGAGGGTAGCCTCGTCGGGCTCTTTGCCCTCGAGATAGGCCGCCATGACGTTGTCGTCGAGTTCGACTGCTGCCTCGATCATCCGTTCGCGATATTGCTTGGCCTGTTCGACCATCTCGGCCGGAATCTCGACGTCGTGATATTTGGCGCCGAGGGTCTCCTCGTCCCACACCACGCCGACCATGCGAACGAGGTCGACTATGCCCTTGAACTGGTTCTCGCTTCCGATCGGAAGCTGGATCGCCACCGGCTTGGCGCCGAGGCGATTGACGATATCGTCGAGGCACTGGAAAAAATCCGCGCCGACCTTGTCCATCTTGTTGCAAAAGACGATGCGAGGAACTCTGTACTTGTCGCCCTGTCGCCACACCGTCTCGGTCTGCGGTTCGACGCCTTGATTGCTGTCGAGCACACATACCGCGCCATCGAGCACGCGCAGGCTTCGTTCCACCTCGATCGTAAAATCGACGTGACCGGGCGTATCGATGATGTTGAGCCGTTTGTTTTTCCAGAAGGCAGTGGTTGCGGCCGATGTTATCGTAATGCCGCGCTCCTGCTCCTGCTCCATCCAGTCCATGGTCGCGGCGCCTTCATGCACCTCGCCCATTTTGTGGCTTTTGCCCGTGTAGTAGAGGATCCGCTCGGTCGTCGTCGTTTTGCCGGCATCGATGTGGGCCATGATGCCGAAATTTCGGTAATCCTCGATGGGATGGCTGCGCGGCATGAGCGGTTAATTCCCTAATCTCTTGCTGACCATCACCAGCGATAATGTGAAAACGCCCGATTGGCCTCCGCCATGCGGTGCGTGTCCTCGCGCTTCTTAACGGCGTTTCCGCGGCTGTTGGATGCGTCGAGCAATTCGGCCGAGAGCCGCTCGGTCATCGTTTTTTCGTTGCGCTCACGCGCGGCCGAGATGATCCAGCGAATGCCGAGCGCCTGCCGGCGCGTTGCGCGAACTTCGACCGGCACCTGGTAGGTCGCCCCGCCCACGCGGCGCGAGCGTACTTCGAGGGATGGCATGACGTTTTCGAGCGCCTGCTCAAAGACGACGACTGGATTCTGCTTTGTCTTCCCCTCGATAATTCCGAGCGCGCCGTAGACAATCGTTTCGGCCACCGACTTCTTGCCGGCGCGCATGATCACATTCATGAGCTTTGAGACCACTAGATTCCCGTATTTCGGATCCGGGTTGATCTCTCGCTTCTCTGCACTGTGACGGCGGGACATCGTCCTCGTCTTCCTCTATTCCATCGCTCGCCGGAGCAGCCGGCCACGGGTTTA
>VAZQ01000158.1:33386-36292 GCA_005883115.1 Alphaproteobacteria bacterium
CGCTTGCGCTGGCCAACTGGCCGTCTTGCCGGGCCTTGGGCCGTCACGCAAAACGACCCAATCACTTGGGTCGTTTTGCTCCGTATTTGGAGCGCCTTTGCTTCCGATTCTTCACGCCTTGGGTATCGAGCACACCGCGTAGGATGTGGTAGCGCACCCCAGGCAAGTCCTTGACGCGGCCGCCGCGGATCATCACAACCGAGTGCTCTTGCAGGTTATGGCCCTCGCCGGGGATGTAGCCAATCACCTCGAATCCGTTCGTGAGCCGTACCTTCGCGACCTTGCGCAAGGCCGAGTTCGGCTTCTTCGGAGTTGTGGTGTAAACCCGGGTACACACGCCGCGCTTTTGCGGGCTCTGTTGCAGCGCCGGCACCTTCTTCTTCGCATGCTGCGTAATGCGCGGCTTGCGGATGAGCTGGTTGATGGTCGGCATCGTCCTGCCTGTTAACGTTCGCTTCCTAATCGCCGCGCGGCGAGCTTTATTTCAACGCGCAAAACGGAAGAGCGCCTTGCGCTCCCGGCGCGTTCGGCGCTCACCCGTTTCACAGAGGACCGCACCGCGCGCGCGAAGCGGTCGTGCACTTCTCATCTGACAGTCGTCAGAGGCAGCGTCTGAGCTTCATTCCTCGAGGCTGGTGACGCCCCATCCGCAGCCAAAAGAGACCTCAAAGATCTCAAGGGTTTAGCGGGTCTCGGGGCACGCCGTTCCGAGCAAGCGAAGCTCACCGCCTGCCGAAAAGTGGGCGGTATGTATCGGTGCCCTTGCACGAAGTCAAGGCGCAAAAGCCCGAAATATCGAGGTTTTCAGCGGGTTTGACGCGCTAGTCGAGGCGGAAAAGCCTCATGCGGCCGCTTTCGGCAGCCGCGCTACCTCTCGCCGCACCAAGTTGGAATAAATGCCCTTATTTTGAACCAGGACCTGCGGCGGCCCGTCCTCACAGACCCCTCCCGCCTGCATGACGACGATCCGATCGAAATTGCGCAAGGTGGAGAGCCGATGCGCGATTGCGATCACCGTCCGCCCGCCCATCAGGCGGTCTAATGCCTCACGCACCGCCTCCTCGGATTCGCTGTCAAGCGCGGATGTCGCCTCATCGAGCAGTAGAGTCGGCGCGTCCTTGAGAAAGGCACGCGCAATGCCGATGCGCTGGCGTTGCCCCGGCGACAGTTTCACGCCTCGGTCGCCTACAATGGTTGCAGCGCCCTCCGGTAACTTTTCGATGAAGTCCTCGCAATTGGCCGCGGCGATCGCCGCACGCACTTCCGCATCCGTCGCATCTGGGCGGCCATAGCGGATATTCTCCATGATCGAGCGATGGAACAGAGATATGTCTTGGGGAACGACCGCGATCGCGGACCGCAAGCTCTCCTGAGTGACCCGTGCGATATCCTGCCCGGCCAGCAGAATGCGCCCGCCTTGCACGTCATAGAAACGCTGCAGCAAAACGAACAGCGTGGATTTGCCACACCCCGATTGCCCGACCAGGCCCACGCGCTGACCAGGCTCGATGCGCAGACTGAAATCGCTGAACACCCTGCGTCCGTCGGGATAGCAGAAGTCGATGTTCTCGAACTCCACGGTCGCGCCCGATCGCGCCAGCGAGGTCGCCTGCGGATGATCGCGCAGGCGGTGCGGCACGAGCAAGGTCGCGAGCGCTTCGGACAGGCGCGCCAGGTGTTGCGTCACGTCCACCAGTGCCACGGCGAGGTCGCGTGTGGCGTGCAAGATCGACAGGCCAAGCGTGCACACCAGCACCACGTCCCCTGCCGTCGCAGCTGCGTTTTGCCAAAGCACAATACCCCAAGCCAACAGAGCGATGATCAAAACGACCGTTACGACCGCATGGAAGAGGCGCAACTTTTCCAAATAAAGAAGGCTGCGTCGCCGCGCAGCCATTTCCCGGTCGATCGTGGCATCCAACCGCCTATGTTCGCGACCGATTCCGCAAAATGACCACACCAGCGGCATGTTCCCAACCACGTCTACCATCTCGCCATCGACCGCAGCCGCTCGGTTAGCGAATTCGTGATGCAGTGGCCTGCCAGCGGCAGCCAAGCGGAACATGGCTATTACCAAAATACCGGCAAGTGCCATCAAGGCGGCGGCCATGGGCAGGCTCACCGTCGCGACGAAGCCAATCGCGATGACTGTCGCCATGCAAGGCGGCATGACGTTCCAAACCGACATGTTCTGCAGCGTGAACACGGCGTTGGACGTTGCCGTGATACGGCTGGTCAAAGTCCCGGGCATGCGGTCGGCAAAGTAGCCGGGCGCATGGCCGGTCAGATGCCGGAACAAATCGCGGCGCAGATCGCCAGTGACCGCAACAAAGGTATAGCTCGCGATCCAACTCGCTACGCGCCAGAGAAAATTGTCGGCCGCAATCAGTGTCGCGAGAACGGCGAAGCCCAGCCATGCATCAGTCAGGCGGGCCCCGGCGTCAACTCCTGCGGCGAGGGTGTCGACCAGGATTTTCACCCCGTATTGCGCGCCAACCGAGCAACCGACGGCGGCAACGACGGCGGTGACGATCGCGCCATGTGCTAGCGGACGCCTCCTTACGTAGCGGGCGAGAAACGCGAGGGGACGATCGCTGTACCGACAAGCGTCTTCCATTCGGCCGGAACTTTCCCAGTCGGCTACGCACGCGCTACCGAGTTCCAGCAACGCAACAACAGGCCCGGAGGTTCCCCGGGAACCCGCCAAGCTGGTCCGATGGGAGGGGCGGCGGCGAACGGCTTTCCAGGCGCCGGGCGGTCAGCCCTGATTCTTTAAGCCGCAGACCGCGATCGCCTCGTGGCCGCGGCTGGTCCGGTCTCGGGCAGCAGCAGCCAGACCAAAGCCAGCCCGCACCCGGCAATCGAAGCGAGGCCAAGGAACGCAACACTGCTGCCGAAATGGTCGC
>VAZQ01000462.1 GCA_005883115.1 Alphaproteobacteria bacterium
AGCTGCGCATCATGACCGGTCATGTCGGCGGCTCATTTGGCATGAAGGCCGCACCGTTCCCGGAACATGTCTGCGTGCTGCACGCCGCGCGCGCCCTCGGCCGCCCGGTGAAATGGACCGACGAACGCTCAGGAAGCTTTGTCTCCGACAGTCACGGCCGCGATCATGAGCTCACCGCCGAGCTTGCGCTCGACGGCGAGGGAAACTTTCTCGCTGTCCGCATCACGAACTTCGGCAATATGGGCGCGTTTCTCTCCGCGGTCGCGCCGATGCCTTCGACGCTCAACATCGTCAAGAACGTACAGAACGTCTATCGCACGCCGTTGATCGAGGTCTCCACCAAGTGCGTGTTCACCAACACCTCACACGTGTCCGCCTATCGCGGCGCCGGCCGGCCCGAGGGCAACTACTACATGGAGCGGCTGATCGACGTGGCCGCCGCCGAAATGGGCATCGATCGCCTGGAGCTGCGCCGGCGCAACCAGATCAGGCCGCGCGAGATTCCGATCAAGACGGCCTCCGGCAGCGATTACGACAGTGGCGACTTTCCGGGCCTGCTCAAGCACGCGCTCGAAGTCGCAGACGTGAAGGGCTTCGCCCGCCGCAAACGCGAGAGCCGCAAGCACGGAAAGGTGCGCGGGCTCGGCCTCGGAAGCTTTCTCGAGGTAACGGCGCCCCCGAGCAAGGAAATGGGAGGCATCCGGTTCGAAGCGGACGGCAGCGTCACCGTCATCACCGGCACGCTCGATTACGGGCAAGGTCACGCGGCGCCGTTCGCGCAGGTACTCAGCGAAAGGCTCGGCATTCCTTTCGAGCGCGTCCGTCTGCTGCAAGGAGACAGCGACGAGCTCTTGACGGGAGGCGGCACCGGCGGCTCGAAATCGATCATGCACAGCGGCACCGCGATCGTCGAAGCGGCTGCCAAGGTGGTCGAGCAAGGCAAGCAGATCGCCTCGCACGTGCTCGAAGCCTCACCCGTCGACATCGAGTTCGCCAATGGCCGCTTCGTCATTGCCGGCACCGATCGCGCGATCGGGATCATGGAGCTCGCCGCGCGGCTGCGCGACGGACTCAAGCTGCCGGAGGGCACCCCCTCCACGCTCGATGTGCGCCACGTGAGCGAGGGCCCCGGCGCCTCAACTTATCCCAACGGATGCCACGTCTGCGAAGTCGAGCTCGACCCCGAGACCGGCGTGATCGAGGTGGTGAAATACGTCTCGGTCAATGATTTCGGCACCGTCATCAACCCGCTGATCGTCGAGGGTCAGCTGCACGGCGGCGTCGTCCAAGGGATCGGCCAGGCACTAATGGAGATGACCGTCTATGACGATGACGGGCAATTCCTGACCGGGTCGTTCATGGATTATGCGCTGCCGCGCGCGATCGATTCGCCCGAGGTGGGCGTCATTCATCATCCGGTGCCGGCGAAGACCAATGTGCTCGGCGTCAAAGGCTGCGGCGAAGCCGGCTGCGCCGGCTCTCTCACCTGCGTCATGAACGCGATCGCGGATGCACTCTCGCAATTCGGCATTCGCCACCTGGACATGCCGGCAACGCCGTACCGAGTCTGGCGCGCCATCCAGGACGCGCGCGTCGCGCCCGCGGCTTGATCGGCTGCCCCGCATCGCAGAGCAATGACCCAAGCTGCGCAAGCCCTCCCCGCATCCCGCGCGAGCGAGAGCAAGCTCGTCACCGGCGTGTGCTTTGCCCATCTGGTGAGCCACTATTACATGCTCACGCTGGCGCCGCTGTTCGCGTTCATCCGCGCGGATTTCGGCGTGAGCTACACGGAGCTCAGCCTCGCGCTTACGGCCTTCGGGCTGGTATCAGCGGCGCTGCAGACGCCGGTCGGCTT
>VAZQ01000463.1 GCA_005883115.1 Alphaproteobacteria bacterium
TCGCCGATAAGATCGGCCGCGTTTGCATCGTGAGGAACATCGAGGTGAAAGACGGCGCGGTGTTTTCCATCGAGGAAAAGCAACTGACGGACTGCCGCAGGTGATGTCCCTCCTCGCCCGAAAACGAACCACTTGCGGCGGCAAAGGACCGGCCGCAAGTGGTTCGCGCTGCGGATCACCGTCAGGCCGTCGCTTCCCCGGCGACGGCAGTCGAGATCAGGCTGCAAGCGCCCCCGATGCCTTGGCAACGTGGGTGGCGATCGCATCCATCAAGGCCGGCGACAGGCAGTCGTAGGGTTCGAGACGCAACTCCTTCAATTGGGACCGGACCGCGCCCATCTGGTCGGGCGGAGTGCCGGACTCGATGATCGAGGAGACGAATGCTGCGAACTCGGGAGGCGCCCAGCCCTGGTCCTTTGAAAGCTCGGTGTGGATAAAATCGAAACCGTAGAACGGATGCTTCGTGTTCTCGATGCGGCCATACATGTGCACGCCGCAATCTTTGCAGGCGTACCGCTGGATGGCCGCATTGGCATCCACGACCTTGAGCTTGTCTGCATTCTTGGAAACACGCAGCTTGTCGCGCGGCACAACCGCCACTTGCGAGAACAGCGCGCCTTCAGGCTTCCAGCATTTGGTGCATCCGCATACGTGATTATAGGCGCACTGTGACGTAACGCTGACCTCGACGGGATTGCTAGTGCATTTGCACTCGAGCGTTCCACCTGTGAAATTCGGCGAGCCGGGCTTAACGCCATTGTCTACTGCCGGGTGAATTGAGATCTTCGCCATAGCTTGTCCTCCCAAAGTTGGTAACGGCGCAACGGACGCCGCGGGACGGGGTCGCGTTCTCGTGAGGCGGTTCGCTGCGAAGACTTCGAATGGCGCCTTCCGAGCGGCCGCACTCTTGCGAGAAAGCTCAATTTCAGTCAGGTTTCTTTGTGTAATGCTTTTCGATCGATACGAGAAGGATTACTTTCGGTCAGATTTCCCTGTGTAATACTTTTCAATGAACACTTGAAGTCTTTTTCGCGAACTGGGTACTCGCATCGTCCGGGGGAAACGAGCGAGCAACCGCTATCGTGGGACGGGCTAGTGGGAACCTTCATGAGGCTGTTGCTTCGCCGACGTTGCATTTGCGGAGCCGCGCTCCCGGCAGTGATCGGTGCTGCGACCTCCACTTCAGCTCGTGCTCACCGAGAGACCGAGGAGGTAGACCGCCATGAAAAGCCGTGCCGCCGTTGCATTCGAGAAAACCAAGCCGCTCACGGTCACGGACGTCGAGCTGGACGGGCCAAAAGCCGGCGAAGTCCTGGTCGAGGTGAAAGCTACCGGTATCTGCCACGCACGGACGTGCCGAAAATCGTCATACTGAGCACTCGCTGTGCGCTGACAACTCGAGTTCTACAAGTGGAGTGAAGTTCTACAGGAGTCGTGATCAAGGCGATACAGTGTCGCCCGCGCCGCGAGGGCATTCCATGCTCGATCTGCTACCGGAATCACATGCGGCGGTAGACGTATGGAGCGTCGGTTCGAACCGCCGCGAGCTCCTCGACCCGCGCGTGGTCGGGAGCGAGGTGGCACACCGGGTCGGTTGCGCTGACATCGCCGGTGAGCGCGAAGGCCTGGCAGCGGCAGCCGCCGAAATCCAGCTCGCGACGCGGACAACTCGCGCACGGCTCCTTCATCCATGCGGTACCGCGGAAGGCGTTGAAGGCCGGGGAATTCGCCCAGATATCGGCGAGGGAGCGGTCGCGCACGTTCCAGAATTCAAGGCCGGTAATCGACTCAGCCGCGTGACAGGGCAGCACCTTGCCCGCCGGTGTCACGTTGAGGGAGTGGCGGCCCCAGCCGCCGACGCATGGCTTTGGATACCGGGCGCAGTAGTCGGGCACGACCGCATCGATGACGATGCGGCCGTGGTGACGCGCACGTAGTTCCGCCACCGCCGTCGCCGCCCGCTCGACCTGCTCGCGGGATGGCATCAGCGCGGCGCGGTTCTTGAGAGCCCAGCCGTAATATTGCACATGCGCAATCTCGATCCGGCTCGCGCCAAGCGTGAGCGCGACATCGACCATCTCGCCGATCCTGTCGATGTTGGCGCGATGCACTACGGCGTTCACGGTGAGCAGCAGCTGGCGCCGAGCGACTTCGGTCGCAAGCGCCCGCTTGCGGGCAAACGCACCGTCATACCCGGCGATGTGATCGGCGGATGGATTCTCGCTGTCCTGTATCGAGATCTGCACATGGTCGAGCCCGGCCTCCGTCAGCGCGCCTAGGGTCTTGTCCGTGATCCCCACCGCGGAGGTGATGAGATTGATGTAGAGACCGGCCGCATGGGCCCCGGCGGTAACGTCCACGAGATCGTGGCGCGCACCGGGCTCGCCGCCCAACAAATGCACCTGCAGGACGCCAAGCTGCGCCGCTTCGCGGAACACCCGCGCCCATGTCGCGGTGTCGAGTTCGTCCCCTCTCGCATCGAGCGCGAGCGGGTTCGAGCAATACGGGCAGCCGAGCGGACAACGGTGGGTGAGCTCGGCGAGCAGACCGAGCGGCTTGTGCACCATTGCGGAACCCGATAACGCCACGGGACGGTTGATCCACTGCTCTGTCCGGGGCCCCATCGGAACGCGGGCAGGCCCGGGTTCCCTTGCCATCCATGCCCGTTTGGGCCTGCTTGCGCAGTCCCAGACGTCCGGGACCAGCCCGCTTAATGACGACCTTTATCCCGATTCCAAGAGTTTTTATCGGCCAAACCATGCGCCCCTCCGCGACGATTTCTTACGCGGCGCCGCCCGCAAGGCACCGGAGCGCTACACTGACCGACCGAGGGGCGCATCTTTGCCCAAAGCCAAGTGTATGCGGTACGTTGGATAAGCAGAACAAAGAGGCGCGCCTCACCAAACACCGCCAATCCGGCCCAACCAGTCGTAAGGTACCAATGCAGTCAAATCGAAAGCTACCGATGGCCAATTCGCCTCGGCTGATATTGCCTGCTGGGGCCCACGTCGTGGCGTGGACGCTTATCTTGCTGGCAACCTTAGCCGCACCCGGTGTGACACTGCGTGCGAACGGCGAAGCGAGCGGCGTCCAGCCGATCCGCACCGCCAAGGAGCGGCTCGGCGGCAAGGCGAACGACGAGCAGCGGGTCGACAATTGCAAAGTGCCACGCGACCTACGCGGTCCGAAACCGCGCCCGGATGAATGCGGCGGCGGCGCAAACATGGAGGCGAAGCACTGAGAGAGTACCGGCCAAGGTGCGAGGCCACTCGACGGCAGGCGCTGCGAACGTACGCTCAGTGCCTCGGCTTCGGCCGCCGTCGCTGCTTCTGCGCTTTGGCTCCCGTTGTGGCGGTCCGCCGGAGAGAGGGCGGTGCTTGGAACAGCGCCGCGGCTTAGGTGCCTACCTGCACTCGGCAGGCAGCAACAGGAACTGGCCTTCCTTCGATCACCGGGACGGAAACCCGTGATGCCGAACACATACAGACACCCACAGCGCTCTCGCTGCTTCTGCGCTTTGGCTCCTGTTGTGGCGGTCCGCCGGAGAGTGGCGGTGCTTGGAAAAGCGTGAAATATTGTGTCCGAAAGGATGGAAACTACGGGGAGCGGTATTAGTATTCATGTTACCAACGGAGAATTGTGCGTTGGCCGAATCGAATTGGTCGTGACCGTCTCCGCATTATCGCTACCTAGTCAGTGCATCCGTCTTTGAAGACCGCGAGGTGGAGTCGGCGACCCATTCGTTGCAATTGGTGATCGTCCTCTCATCCCAGGTCGGCTCGGCTAAGTTCAGCGTTGCGCTGCGAGATTTCTGGTGACTGATGGCAAACGAGCTAGACGCACTAAACGCCGCACCTGGTCAAAGGCAGACGTGCGAGAAGGCGCACTCTCGAAGCAAGTCGCCAGTAAAGAAGATTGCAAAAGCCATGAAACGAACGGCTGGGGCGCTTCAGCAAAAGGCGTTCAGCCTCGAGTTGCTGCTAGGCCATCGCCGTTGAGGCAGGGGTTCGGATCTTGGTGACGATCGGTTGCGATGCGGCCGCCGCGTGAATCCCGTGAGCGGAGCGGCCCGATCGGCCGCCTTCTTCCGATGGGCTTCCTTAGACTAGGACCCCTAGCGCGTTAGAGACAAGCATAACCGATCATGCGAATCAACGCCGACTTTACCAAGCGTGCCTCGGTCCATGCTGGAGAGTCGGAGTGGGTGAAGTCGCCAATGCCGGGTGTCGAGCGCAGAATGCTTGACCGCGTCGGTGACGAGGTCGCTCGCGCAACGTCCATTGTTCGATATGCGCCAGGCACCGCCTTCTCGCCTCATAGTCATCTAGGCGGCGAAGAACTCTTCGTTCTAGATGGAATCTTTCAGGACGAGCGCGGCGACTATCCGGCGGGCAGCTACGTCCGCAATCCGCCGACCTCGCGCCATACACCGCGTTCGCAAGCGGGCTGCACGATCTTCGTGAAACTCTTTCAGTTCGATCCCGCCGATTGCGCGCACGTCAACATCGATACGAGGCTCATCGAGGCCGTGGCACCGGCGGGACGACAGGGTGTGAGACTCATCCCCCTTTTTAACGATGGTCGAGAAGACGTGCGCCTCGAGGAATGGCACGCATACGCCAGCGTTCTGCTCGACGTTCCGGGCGGTTTCGAAGCTCTTGTGCTTCAGGGAAGTTTTGAAGAAGGAGGCGAGACGTTCGCACAGCACTCGTGGCTGCGACTGCCGAAAGGCTCCCGTCTTACCGCCGTCGCCAGCGCTGCAGGCGCACGTCTGTGGATCAAGACTGGACATCTACAGCATGTCTTTGCGTACGCATAAGGATGGCCTAAGGGGCGCCAGAAGATTTGTGTGGGCTATGGACTACACCAGCCGGTTTCGGGCGGCGACCTCCCGGTAGAACGATGCGCTCAGCTTCGCCGTGCGCTGTTGGGTGGCATAGTCGACGTAGAGGAGCCCGAAACGGGTGCCGAAGCCTTCGGCCCACTCGAAATTGTCCATCAGGCTCCAATGGAAATAGCCACGCACCGGCACGCCCTCGGACGTCGCGCGCTGCAGTTGCGTCAGGTAGTTGCGCAGGAACATGATGCGGTCGGTGTCGTAGACGATGCCGTCGTCGGCCGGCACGTCGGTCGCCGAGCAACCGTTCTCGGTGATGTAGATATCGCTCGCGTTCCAGACCTTGGCCACGTTGCGCGGCCCCCAGTAGAGCGCCTCGGGAGCAATCTTGAGCCAGGACGAATTCATCGTCGGATACTTGGCCGGGAATGGCACCGAGACGAAGCCGGGAGCGGCATCGGACGCGCTGACATAGCTGCCTGGCAGATAGACGTTGATGCCCACGAAATCGACCGGAGTACTGATCGCGTTCATGTCCTCGGCGGCGACCTTCGGGGCGTCCGCACCGGCGGCCGCCAGGAAGGACTCGCGGTAGCGGCCTTCCATGATCGCGGTCACGTAAGGCGCATTGAGTTCGCGGGTAGCGAGCTCGGCTGCCGCGATATGCTCAGGCGCCTCGATAACCGGCACACAGACGCTGATGTTCTCCGCCAGCCCGATTTGCGTGCCCGCGCGCGAGCGCGCGCGGATTGCCTGGACCGCAAGCCCATGGGCGAGCAGCGCATGATGCCGGACTTGGTTCAGCCGGCCGGGCGGCAGCTTCAATCCAGGCGCCAAGACGCCGGTCCGATAGCCCAGTTCCACGAACGTCGCGCACTCGTTAAGCGTGAAGAAGTACCTCGCCCGGTCGCTGAGCTTTTCAGCGACGTAGCCAGCGTAGTCCGCGAATGCCTTGGCGGTGTCGCGGGTTTCCCACCCGCCACGATCTTGCAGCGCCTGCGGCAAGTCCCAGTGATAGAGCGTCGGAAAGGGCGCGATGCCGCTGGCGAGGAGGTTGTCGAGGAGCCGGTTGTAGAAGTCGAGTCCTTTCGGATTTGGCGCGCCGGTGCCCTGCGGAAATATCCGCGACCACGAAATCGAGAACCGATACGCAGTGGCGGCGAGCCCCTTCATCAACCGCACGTCGTCCCGGTATCGGTGATAGTGATCGTCGGCGACGTCGCCGTTGTCGTTGTTGCGGATCTTTCCGGGCGTATGCGTGAACGTGTCCCAGATCGATGGGCCACGGCCATCCTCGCTGACGGCGCCTTCGATCTGATAGGCGGCGGTGGCGGTGCCCCAGAGGAATCCCGCGGGAAAGGCGCGCGAAACCTCGCGCTCGTCGTCCGCACCGTCGCCCGGCCGAGGGCCAGACGGGGCGGATGCCGCCGCCGCCCCGAGGGCTGACGCACCGACGGTGCCAAGTTGGCGTCGCGTGAACCGCATGGGCATGGGCAACTCCGCAATTGAACCGCGCCCCATCACGAGTCTGGCGTCACCCGGCGCCCCTTCACGCGGTTGGCCCCCGCACGGTTACGAGTTGTGATCCTCATTTGCCTTCGCGCTGGGCGACGTAGGCCCTCTGCCGAACACGATCACCTCGTCGGCGATGGCGAGCAGGGCGCCGCACCTGAGAACTGGGTGATCACAATCCCATAAG
>VAZQ01000464.1:0-2039 GCA_005883115.1 Alphaproteobacteria bacterium
TGAACCGAATGGAGATCCCCGATGCCAAACCCTGCAAAGAAACCGTCTGCAAAGAAGTCCTCTCCCAAGTCCAAGCCTGCGCGAGCCAAAACAAAGCTTGCGCAGCCCGCAGTCGCCCCTTCCGACGCTGGAAAGAAGGCCGAGGCGGCCTCCAAGCAATCGCGCGTGATCGCGATGTTGCAGTCATCGGCGGGAACGACGATCGCCGCGATGATGCAGGCGACCGGCTGGCAACAGCATTCGGTGCGCGGATTTCTCGCGGGCGTGGTGCGCAAGAAGCTGAAGTTGAATCTCGAATCCAAGAAGGTAGATGGCAATCGGGTTTATCACATCGAAGGCGAAGCACCACCCAACGCTAAGGTATCCAAGCGGCGCGCGGCCTGACGGATATGCCGCGCGTGAAAATCGGTCCGGCACCGCCGGATCGGAAGACGCTCGATGTCGAGATCGCACGCCTGCGCGATCTCGACGGCGGCGCGCTTCGTGCGCGCTGGCAAGACGTGTTCCGACGGCAACCGCCCCCTTACCTGCCCCGACATCTACTATTCCGTATGCTGGCCTACCGGCTTCAAGCTGATCATCTCGGTGATCTGGACGGTGAGAGCCGGCGCCTTCTCGACAGTGCTGTGTCGCCTGAGGCCGCCGGCAAGCGCGCGGTGGAGGGCGCCCGGGTGACACGTGATATGAGCCCCGGAATCCTGCTCGGCCGCGAATGGAACGGGCGGATGCATCGGGTCGCGGTTCTGGCTGAGGGCTTCGCCTGGAATGGGAAAATCTATCCGAGCCTCTCAAAGATCGCGCTCGCCATTACCGGCACCCGCTGGAACGGCCCTCGATTCTTCGGCCTGCGCGACAAGCCAGCCCGGGAAGGCGGCTCATGAAGACTGGAAAAGCCAAGTTGGTCCGCTGCGCGATCTACACCCGGGTGTCTACAGATCAGGGCCTTGAGCAGGACTTCAACTCGCTTGATGCGCAATACGACGCCTCACAAGCCTACATCCGAAGCCAAGCCCATGCCGGGTGGACGTTAGTCCGATCAAAATACGACGACGGCGGCTTTTCTGGCGGCAACACCGATCGCCCGGCTTTGCAACGCCTGCTGGACGATGTCCGAGCCGGCAAGGTCGGCATCATCGTTGTCTATAAGGTCGACCGCCTGACCCGCTCGCTGGCAGATTTCGCCAAGCTTGTAGAGCTATTCGACCGCCACGGTGTGTCGTTCGTTTCTGTCACCCAGCAATTCAACACGACGACATCGATGGGGCGGCTCACGCTCAATGTTCTGCTGTCCTTTGCCCAATTCGAGCGAGAGGTTACCTCTGAGCGCATCCGGGACAAGATCGCCGCCTCCAAGCGCAAGGGACTTTGGGTAGGCGGCATGGCCCCGCTCGGCTACGACACCAAAGACCGAAAGATCACTGTCAATCATGCCGAGGCCGACTGCGTGCGGACCATATTCCGCAGCTATCTTAAACTCGGTAGCCTGAACCTGCTCATGGCAGATCTCCGCAAGGGGGACATCGTCACCAAATCGCGAATGCTGAAGTCAGGCAAAACGATAGGCGGCATTCCCTTCACCCGCGGTCCGCTCGCCTACCTTCTTCGCAACCGGTTTTACATTGGAGAGGTGATCTTCAAGGGCGAGACGCTTCCGGGCGAGCAGCCTGCCATCGTCGATCGGGCCCTATTCGATGAGGTCCAGGCCAAGCTGAATGAGCAGGTGAGAAACCACAAGCAGTGTCGAACCAAGTCTGAGGCACCCCTTGCCGGTCGCCTTTTCGACGATCGTGGACACCGGATGACTCCGAGCCATGCCCGAAAAGGGGCCATCAAGTATCGGTATTACATCTCCTCAGCCCTCGTGCAGGGCCAAATGGAACAAGCCGGAAGCGTCAACCGCGTGTCCGCAAAAGAGATCGAGGCGCTCGTCGCAAAATCGATCCGGAATCATCTCGGCCAGCCCGCCGATATCGAAGACGCGGTTCTCATCCGCGATCACGTCGTCCGCGTTGAGATCCGACCAGACCGGCTGATCATCG
>VAZQ01000464.1:2063-2503 GCA_005883115.1 Alphaproteobacteria bacterium
GCCGGAGCAAACGGAAAGCGAGGCATCCAACGGATCGAGGTGCCATGGTGCAAGACGCCAGCGACCCGGCGTCGGGAAATCCTGGTGCCCAAGACCGCGGCGGCTTACCAAGTCCGCCCGCTCCGTTCCGAAAACCG
Source organism: Alphaproteobacteria bacterium (assembly GCA_005883115.1). Classification (GTDB taxonomy): domain Bacteria; phylum Pseudomonadota; class Alphaproteobacteria; order Rhizobiales; family Xanthobacteraceae; genus VAZQ01. The sequence continues at coordinate 2,201 of VAZQ01000464.1, forward strand.
CGCGCTTCTCGTCGCTTCGATTGCGCGGGGGCGTCGCTGGCTCGACGAACTCGCTATCAATCCCGACGCAAACGTCGAAGCAATTGCAGCACGCGAGGGCTGCAGCGCGCGCAAGGTCAACATGACTATCTCGCTCTCTTTCCTCGCGCCTGACCTCGTACGAGCGGCCATCGAAGGTCGTCTCCCACACGGCATGGGCGTAGCCAGACTCTGCGAGCTGCCGGCCGAATGGTCCCGCCAGCACCACATCCTCGGTTTCAACTCACCGTAAGCACTATTTCGAACCAGTCTCTGCTCCGCGCG
>VAZQ01000465.1 GCA_005883115.1 Alphaproteobacteria bacterium
TGACGCGGATGGTGTGCGCGGGTGAGCGCAATGTGCTTCGCGGCGATGAATGACGCGACCGACAGGGAGCAGTAGCTGAGGTTGATGGACGAGATGGAGCTTGGAGGCGGCTGTTGGAAGCTTGCTTCGGCGCGGAAACGGCCTGATTTGCTGAGCGTCATCGCGGCTGGTCAGAGACCAGCAACAAGCAAGGTTGGCACTTGGTCGTCGCAACGCAGCGATCGTGGTCATGAGGTGTCGACCCTGATGGTGGCGGTTGGCGTCGATGCTCGGTAGCGCGGGTGGGAGCCGCGCTCGAAGGTCTCAATGATGACCATGCGGCCGCCGCAACAGGGGCATTTGTCTGCCTCAGCATTGTCAGGCGCGGTTTCGATCGTGGGTGCAGCTGTAGCCAGCAGCTCGCGTGCGCGTGCGATGTTGTCAGCACGACAGGTGCTGGCAAAGAGCCCGTAATGGCGGATGCGATGGAACCCTTTGGGTAGGACATGAAGAAGGAAACGGCGGATGAATTCGTGGGTCGCCAGCGTCATGGTCTTGTAGCGGCCTGGCCCTTTGATCCGGTAGTCCTTGTATTTGAAGGTGACGCCGCTCGCGTTGGCAGCAATCAGTCGGCGGTTGGAGATGGCGACGCGGTGGGTGTAGCGTGAGAGATAGGCGAGCACCGCTTCGGGTCCGCCAAACGGGGGCTTTGAGTTGACGTACCACTTGCGCTTGCGCAGCGGCGCCAGGTAGGCCGCGAAGGCCTTGCGCTCGGTGAGTGCGGCGCGATTGCTGAAGAACTGCAGCTTGCCGGCCGCGTGTGCGGCGAGGAGCTTCTCCAGCATCAGCCGACGGAACAGCTTCGAGAGCACGCGCACCGGTAGGATGAAGCGCGGACGGCGGCACGCGATCCAGCGCTGGCCATCAAGCGAGATGCCGCCGCCCGGCACGATCATGTGTACGTGTGGATGATGCGTCATCGCCGAGCCCCAGGTGTGGAGCACGGCGGTGATGCCGATGGTAGCGCCCATGTGCTTTGGATCGGCCGCGATTGTGAGCACGGTCTCGGATGCGGCCTTGAACAGCAGGTCGTAGATCACCGCCTTGTTCTGATAGGCGATGTCGCGGATCGCGGCCGGCAGCGTGAACACCACATGGAAGTACGGCACCGGTAGCAACTCGGCCTCGCGCTCGGCCAGCCACTCGCGTGCTGCGGCGCCCTGGCATTTGGGGCAATGCCGGTTACGGCAGCTGTTGTAGGCAATGGTCGTGTACGCGCAGTCCTCACAGCGCATGACATGGCCACCGAGAGCGGCCGTGCGGCAGTTCTCGATGGCGCTCATCACCTTGAGCTGGCCGAGGCTCACGTAGCCGGCATTGGCAGTACGCCACGCCGCACCGAAGTCGCGGAAGATGTCCGCGACTTCCAGAGCAGGACGGGACATGACCGCCGGCGGTTATGCCGGCGGCTCGTTCCTGTTCGCTCGCAGCGGAGTGAGGCGATCCAATGGGCTCATGACCGCGCGGATGGTGTTGGTGGCCACGTGCGCATAGAGTGCGGTCGTGTCGACCTTGGCATGCCCAAGCAAGACTTGGATCAGACGAATGTCGGTTTTCTCCTCCAGCAAGTGCGTGGCGAAGCTATGCCGCAGCGTGTGAGGCGTCACCCGCTTCTTGATCTCGGCCATCTCGGCGGCGGCGTGAACGACGCGGTTGAACTGGCGCGTCGTTAACGGCAGCAGCCGATCGCGGCCAGGGAACAACCACACTGCCGGCCGCGCAATGCGATACCAATCGCGTAAGAGATCGAGCAGCACTGGCGAGAGCATCGCAAAGCGATCCTTCTGCCCCTTGCCCTGTTCGATCCGCAGCAGCATTCGCTTGGAGTCGACGTCGGACACCTTGAGTGCCACCACCTCGGAGACCCGCAGTCCGGCGCCGTAGGCCGCGCTCAGTGCGGCCTTGTACTTCGGTCCGGGTGCCGCCTCCAGCAGGCGTGCAATCTCGTCGAGACTCAAGACCAGCGGCATCTTGCGCGGCTCGCGCACCAACGTAAGGTGCCGCGCCACGTTTGCCCGACCGAGCGTCACAGTGAAGAAGAAGCGCAGCGCCGCAACCGAACCGTTGATGGTCGGCGGACGCACCCCGGTCTTCGACTGATGCAGCTGGAAGCGGCGAAGGTCCTCGGCCGTTGCCGTATCCGGCGAGCGGCCGAGAAAGGCTGTAAAGGTTCTGACGTGGCGGATATAGTCGTTGCGAGTCTTCTCGCCGAAATTGCGCACGCTCATGTCTTCGATCATGCGCTGGCGCAGTGGACTGATGGGCTTCTCGCTCATCGTGGTGCTCCTGTCTTGAGGTGGAGGTTCTTGACCCCTTGATCCTCAAGACGGGACACCGTCCTGTCACCGCACTCGGCTTACCTGTTCACATGCATCCGCTGCCGCTTGCTCCGCTCTTCGC
>VAZQ01000466.1 GCA_005883115.1 Alphaproteobacteria bacterium
CCAACGCGCCGCCGGAAACGCCTCTGCTTTGGGTGATCCGTGAAGACCTCAAGCTCACCGGAACCAAGTTCGGCTGTGGCACCGGACTATGCGGTGCCTGCATGGTGCACATCGAGGGTAAGCGCGCGTTCTCCTGCCAGACCCAGGTGTCGGAAATCACCGGCAAGTCAGTGACAACGATCGAGGGATTGTCGCCGGACTCGAGCCATCCATTGCAGAAGGCATGGCTGGCGGAATGGGTGCCGCAGTGTGGCTATTGCCAGTCCGGCCAGATCATGAGCGCCGCCGACCTGCTCAAGCAGAATCCGAAACCGACGCGTGCCGAAATCGTCGAGCACATGAGCACCAACATCTGCCGCTGCGGGACTTATCAGCGCATCGTGCGCGCGGTCGAGCGCGCGGCGCGGGAGGCGTGACATGAACCAGCACATCAAGAGCTTCCAGACGAAGGTGTCGCGCCGCCAGGTGATGATCGGCGCCGCAGGCCTGTCGTTTGCCATCGCGCTCGGCGATCGCGCCGACGCCGCAGTGCTCGCGTCCGAGCGGACCGGCACGGCCATGAGCCCCTGGGTGAGCATTGCCCCGGATGGAACGATCACGATCATGTCGGCTGCGACCGAGATGGGGCAGGGATCGATGACGTCGCTGCCGCTAATCATCGCGGAAGAACTCGACGCCGACTGGACCAAGGTGCGCATCGTGCCGGCGCCCCCGATCGACCAGATCTACGGCAATCCCGGCTTCGGCGGTTCGATGTACACCGCCGGCTCCAACGCTGTGACGAGCTACTATCGGCCGCTGCGGACGCTCGGCGCCCAGGTGCGCCGCGTGCTGCTCGACAACGCCGCCAGGAAATGGGGCGTGCCGGTCGAGGAGCTAACCACCGAGCCGAGTGTGGTGGTGCATGCCAAGTCGGGCCGCAGGCTCGGCTATAGCGAGATCGCGGCGTTTGCCGAGGTGCCCGCCCAGGCGCCGGCGATCAAGCCGGAGGAGCTGAAGAAGCCTGGCGAGTTCCGGCTGATTTCCAAGGACGTGATGCGAGTCGACCTGCCGACCAAGGTCAACGGCAGCGCGAAATACGGCATCGACATCCAGGTTCCGGACATGCTGTACGGCGCGGTCCTGCGCGCTCCGGTGGAAGGCTCGGCGCCCGAGAAGTTCGACGAGGCGAAGGTCAAGGCGGTCGCCGGCGTGGCCAAGGCCGTGAAGCTGCCCTATGGCGTCGGCGTCATTGCCGAGACGCCCTGGGCTGCGTTCGCTGCGCGCCGCGCAGTTGCCGACAGCGTGAGTTGGAGCAAGGGCGGCAAGGCCTGGGGCTTCGACAGCGATAAGGGTCTCGACACGTTCCTCGCGTCCGCGCGCGACTCCACGGTCAACGGCAGCGACTGGTTCAAGACCGGCGACGCCCGCGCCGAACTGCCCAAGTCGGCGACCGCCATGGAAGCCGAGTATCTATGCGATTATGCCTATCACGCGCAGATGGAGCCGCTGAATGCGGTTGCTTCGGTGTCGGCCGCGGGCGATTCCGCCGAAATCTGGGTCGGCACCCAGAGCCAGAGCAACGCGCAGGAGGCGACCGCCAAGGCACTGGGCATCACCCGCGACAAGGTCAAGGTGCACGACCTGCTATTGGGCGGAGGATTCGGCCGGCGCGGGCCGCGCGACATGGACTTCCTGATTGACGCGGTGCTGCTCGCGAAGGAGGCGGGCAGGCCGGTGAAGGTGATGTGGACGCGCGAGGACGACGTCCGCAACGGGCGCTTCCGGCCGCTGTCGGCGCACCGCCTCAAAGCCGGCTTCGACGCCTCCGGCAAACTCGTGGCGTGGCACCATCGCCTGGTCGGCGACCGGGTCACGCCGTACTTCGATCCGGTGCGCTACGAGCGCGCCGGCAAGAAGGACTTCATCCTGATGCTGGGCGCGGACCTCAAGGGCTATGACGTGCCGCATCAGCTGGTCGAGCAGATCTACGAGGACACCGGCGTGCGCACCGCGCCGCTGCGCGGCATCAGCTTCACCGCCAACAAGTTCGCGACCGAAACCTTCATCGATGAGATTGCCATTAAGCGTGGCGTCGATCCGGTGAAGTTCCGGCTCGAACTGCTTCAGAAGACCCCACGCGCGGTCAAGGTGGTCGAGCGCGTTTCACAGATGGCGAATTGGGGCCGCAAGGTCGAGGGCCGCGGCTTCGGATTTGCGTTCCTCGATTATTCAGGCTCGCAGATGGCCGGCATCATTGAAATCTCGCTCGACCGCCGTACCGGCCAGATCAAAGCGCATAACTTCTGGTGCACCATCGATTGCGGCACGGCGGTGCAGCCGGACAACATCGTGGCGCAGACCGAAGGTAGCACGGTCTACGGTTTGGGCTTGGCGTTGAGTGAGAGCATCACAATCAAGGACGGCGCGGTCGAACAGTCCAACTTCTATGACTATCTCGTGCCGCGCATGAATCAGGTGCCGCAGATGCACGTCGAGGTCATCCAAACTGACAATCACCCGACCGGCGTGGGCCAGATGGCGACGCCGCTGGTGGCGCCGGCGATCTCAAGTGCG
>VAZQ01000467.1 GCA_005883115.1 Alphaproteobacteria bacterium
CGATCGAAGCGAAGGAAAGCACGCTGACGATCCGCGGCGAGAAACAGGCCAGCGACGAGGAAAAGACCGGCGACGTTCTCTACAAGGGCATCGCCGAGCGGACCTTTGAGCGCAGCTTCCAGCTTGCCGACTATGTTGTGGTCAAGGGCGCAAGGCTGGAGAACGGGCTCCTGCACGTCGACCTCGAGCGCGAGATCCCGGAGGCGATGAAGCCTCGGGCGATCCCGATCGCGAGCTCCGGCAAAGTCCTGCAGGTCAAGCCGACCAAGGTCGCTGCCTGAAGTTCCGGCCGGTTGCAATTTGGGAGTGCCCCGGGGTTTTCGGGGCTGTCGCTTCCGAAAACTAGATTCGAGCATAGCGATGGTGTAGTCCACCAAGGACCGGATACGCGACAATGTCGCCGAACCGTTCGACGGACCGTCTGCAGGGCGCATCCTTCCCGAGCGAAACATGGGTCCGAACCTCATTGTAATAGGTCGCGTATTTCGCGAGGATTCGCAATGCCGAACGTCTCTATTCGATAGAGGCGAGCGGCTTTGCCACTGACTCCAGCGGCTTGCATTCGGCGGCGACCGCCCAGCGCAAAGCGACAAGTGCCGCTGCGAGCATCAGGAGCGAGCCCAGCAGGTACCCCGCAAACACGCTCCAGCGCGAGCCGGTATCGATTAGGGCACCGAACAACCAGGGGCCAACCACGCCGCCTGCACCAGTGCCAATTGCATAAAAGAATGCGATAGCTAGCGCGCGGATTTCGAGTGGGAAAGTTTCGCTCACCGTCAAATAGGCCGAGCTTGCTGCCGCGGATGCGAAGAAGAAAATCACGGTCCAGGCCACGGTCTGACCAGTCGCCGATAAAGCCCCGATCGCGAACAGCCAGCCTGCGCTCGCGAGGAGGAGCCCTGAGAGCGCGTAGGTCGTGGTGATCATTTGACGGCGGCCGATTGTATCGAACAGGTGGCCAAGCAATACCGGACCGAGAAAGTTTCCGGCGGCGAACGGCAGGAGGTACCAGCCGACATGATCGGCGCGGATGCTGTAGAAGTCCGTCAGCACCAGCGCATAGGTGAAGAAGATCGCGTTGTAGAAGAAAGCCTGCGCGATCATCAGCGCAAGCCCGACCGCAGTGCGCCGGCGCTGCTCCACGAAAAGCGTCTTCGCCACCTCACGGAGCGGCGTGAAACGACGTGTCGCTAGGCGGATCCGCGGCAAGCTTTCCTCGCCGAGCCTGACACCGCGTCGGCGGAACCTCGCCTCGATGCCAGCGATAATTAGCTGTGCTTCCGCTGGGCGGCCGTGGATTACCAACCAGCGCGGCGACTCCGGGATCCAGAAGCGCATGATAAAGATCACGAGGCCCAGCACTGAGCCCATGAAGAAGGCAACCCGCCAGCCGATGTCCGGACTGAAAAGAGCTGGGTCTAGGAGCACGATCGAGGCCCCTGCACCAATCGCCGCGCCGACCCAGAAGCTGCCGTTGATGACAAGGTCGGTCCAGCCACGATATCGCGCCGGAACTAGCTCCTGGATGGTCGAATTAATCGCTGTGTATTCGCCCCCGATGCCGGCGCCCGTGAGGAAGCGGAAAAGCATAAAGCTCGCGAGATTCCACGAGAACGCTGTCGCTGCCGTGGCGACGAGATAGACTGCAAGCGTGATGAAGAACAGGCGCTTTCTTCCGAGTCGGTCAGTCAGCCAGCCGAAGAAGACTGCGCCCAGCACGGCACCGGCAAGATAGGCGCTACTGGCGATCCCCACGTCCGCATTAGTGAATTCCAGTACCGGGCTTTCCTTCAGCGCACCCGATAGGGCGCCAGCGAGCGTCACCTCAAGGCCGTCAAGAATCCAAGTGATGCCGAGCGCGACAACGACACGCGTGTGAAATCGCCCCCAGGGAAGACGGTCGAGTCTCGCAGGGATGTCGGTTTCTACAATCGAGCTGTCCGATAGAGAGTGTGGGAAGGATTGCACTGCAGATGATCATCCTGTTTGCTTCGAGCCGATACTTCATGTCGTGACAGACTATTGACACGGTAACGCAAGACGTCCCACGGTGTCATTTGATGAAAGTCAGCGGTCGCGCGACATCTTCCAGCGGTCTACGTTCGGCCGCAACACCCCAAATCAGTTCGATCAATGCAGCCGCAGTCATCGTTGCGGAGAGTACAATAAAGCCCAAATAAAGGCTTTCCCGCCCTTCATTGATGAGATTGGCAAACAACCATGGACTGACAACACCGCCGATGCCGGTACCGATGGCAAAGAAGAAAGCGATCGCGAGAGCTCGGATCTCGAGCGGGAATATCTCACCTGCGGTAAGGTAGGCAGCTACTCGCGGCGGCCGAAGCGAAGAAGAAAGTAACATCACGCCAGGGATTGGGTCAGAGCCGAAACGGCACCGATCAGGAATAAATAGCCGCGCCGACGGCTCGCACGCGCTGCGGGCCTTCCACGGTCACCTTCACTCGAAAAGGTGGGTGAATTGGCGCCACGGCTCGCGCCCGCTGTTGGTCCTTGTGTCGGCATCGGCGGCCCTGATCATTACGGCCGGGCGCAACCGAATCCGTGAATTCCATGGTCAAATCGACGTCGCGCCGTATCAAATCGATCAGCAAACGACCCGCCGGCAAGGCCGCGCCCCGCAAGCCGGCCGCGCCGGCGAAGGCTCCGCCCAAAAAGCCTTCGGCCAAAGCTCCCGCCAAATCGAAATGGGTCTTCGGCTTCGGCAACGGCAAGGCCGAAGGCCGCGCCGACATGCGCAACCCCCTCGGAGGCAAGGGCGCGGGCCTTGCCGAGATGGCCAATCT
>VAZQ01000468.1 GCA_005883115.1 Alphaproteobacteria bacterium
ATAGCAACTTCCGGTCTTTCGGTCTTCACACGGATCTCGGTACCGGCGCGCACAGTGCTCTGATTGGCCGTGATCTTGAAGTCCTTGCCATTGCGGCTCAGGATAATTGGTTGTTGAGCAGCAGCCGCCGGCGCAGGCGCAGCCCCCCGCGCAGGACCAGCCCCACCCGCAGGACCAGCACCCCGCGCAGGACCAGCACCCCGCAAAGCGACATCTTTCAGCGCAAGACCAACACCCCTTGTGGCTCCGCCACTCCTGATGCTGAACTGTATGCGTCCGATATCACCCTTGCACACAGAGGCGTTCCAGGTGGGATGAATCTCGCAGGTGTCGTCCGTGGCGACGCTGTCGTTCTCGCCGTCGTGGATCAAAACATAGGAATCAGGGATGCCGGTCGTCGATCCGTCCAGATCGTGGATCGCCGCGGTCCGGTAGGCCGAACCACTCCGGTTGTCGCTGTCGAACCTGGAGTCGATCTTCGGGAAATACACGGGCTTGGCATTAACGAACTTCGCACTCGTGACGGTGTTTTCGGTGGTAACCCCGGCGCCCGTAAACAACAGCCATGAAAGCGCTCCTGATCCGCGCTGTTTGTTGTCCTGGAAATTCACGAATGTTGTGTTGACCACGTCATGGCGATAGTCGTAGTACTCGTAGGCGCGGATCGGGAAATCTGGAATCGAGCGTTTCGGCAGGCTGCGGCCGTAGGCCTTTTCTTCCGGCGTTACGGGGTTGCCGATGTTGTCGGTTTCGCCCACGAACAGCGAATCCACCACCAGTGAGGTAAATGTGTCAGCACCGAAGGAACCCGTTGAATTCGTGAACCCGATGGCATTGTCC
>VAZQ01000469.1 GCA_005883115.1 Alphaproteobacteria bacterium
CGAAACGCTGCGCAGCGATCCGCCTGACATGTGGGTCCCCCTGCAGCAGGAACCTCTGATCAGCGGTGAAAGCTCGCTGCTCAAACAGAGCGCCGGCGCCTGGCTGCGCATGATCGGCCGGCTACGTCCCGGCGCTTCGATCGACGGCATGGCGCCGCGCCTCACCGGCGTCCTGCGGCAATGGATGCAGTACGACTCGGGATACCCCACAAACTGGATGCCCGACGTTATTCGATTGCTTCCCAAGCAGATGATCCACGTTGTTCCCGCCGGCGCCGGCGTCGCCGTGATGAAGGAGGAGTACGGGCGCAGCCTCGAGATCCTGCTCGCGGTTTGCGGCCTGGTGCTGCTGATCGCCTGCGCCAACGTCGCTAATCTGCTGCTGGCTCGCGCCGTGGCGCGTCGCGGGCAAACCGCCGTCCGCCTGGCGATCGGCGCCTCGCGGCGTCAGATCATCACTCAGGCACTGACCGAAAGCGTGCTACTCGCGGTCGGAGGCGGCTTGGCGGGACTCTTGGTGGCCGTGGCCGCCGCGCGCCTGCTTTTGAGCCTCGCCTTCCATAGCGCGCACTTCCTCCCCATCAGCCCGATGCCGTCTCTCATGGTGTTGGCGTTCGCCTTCGGCTTGGCCCTGCTTACCGGAATCATCTTCGGCGCCGCGCCGGCGTGGTTCGCGACGCGCACCAATCCCGCCGAAGCGCTGCGCGGCTCGGGGCGCAGCACCAGCGACCATTCCTCATTCGCCCGCAAGGCGCTGCTGATTGTCCAGGCGACGCTCTCGGTGGCGTTGGTCGCCGGCGCCACCATGCTGGCTCGGAGCCTGAACAAACTCGAGCATCAGGATTTCGGGTACAAAATCCAAGGACGCGTGCTGGTGGACTTTCTGCGTCCACCCGCTGCTTACACCCCGCCCAAGCTCGCGGCGCTTTACCGCGCGGTCGAGGATCGGTTCGACCGCCTGCCCGGCGTCCAGGGCAGCGGACTCGCGCTTTACAACCCTCTCACTGACAACTGGGGCGAGCTGATCCTGGTTGCAGGCCATCCGGCGCCCAAGCTGAACGAGGAAGCGGGCGCGTCGTGGGACCGCGTGAGCGCCGACTATATGCAGAACTTCGGCATGCAGATCGTGCGCGGCCGCGCCTTCACCCGGGCGGACAACGAAACCAGCGAGCCGGTGGCGATCGTCAATCAGGCGTTCGTCAAGCGCTTCTTTAAGCCCGGCGAGGACCCCATCGATCAGCACTTCGGACTCGACCTGCCCGAAAACACCGGCACTTTCCGCATCGCTGGCATCGTCCGTGACGCGAAATTCGCAGGCTGGGGACTGGACAGGCCGGCGCGCCCCATGTTCTACGTGCCGCTCGCCCAGTACGTCAACTACAAGGACGCCATGATGAAAAAACTCGAGCTGAACTCGCACTTGATTGGCGGAGCGATGCTTGTGACCGACGTCCCGGTCGGCACACTCGAGCCCGAGATCAGGCGCGCGATCGCCGAAGTCGATCCCAACCTCACCATCAACAGCATCAGGACGATGCAGCAGCAGGTAGAGATGTCGTTCGACCAGGAGCGCGCCGTGGCCAGTCTCGCGGGGCTGTTCGGGGTGGTCGCGCTCCTGCTGGCGGCAGTCGGACTGTACGGCGTCACAGCCTACACAGTGGCGCAGCGGACGAACGAGATCGGGATTCGCATGGCGCTGGGCGCCGATCGCGCCAAGGTCATTCGTTTGATCCTGCGGGGAGCCTTTCAGCGCGTGATGATTGGGCTGATCCTCGGGTTGCCGCTCGCTATCGGCGCGGGACGCCTGATCCGAACGCAGCTCTACGGCGTTTCAAGTTGGGACCCGCTCGCTCTTGGCGTGGCAGCGGGCGCGCTCGCCGTCTGCGCCTTCTTCGCGGCCATCATTCCAGCC
>VAZQ01000470.1 GCA_005883115.1 Alphaproteobacteria bacterium
TGGTCAGAATGGGGCTCGCGCGGCGACCTTCCCGTCGAGCCGAAGCCCTGAGGCGACGCGCGTCGCCGCGAAGATGAGTGGGCTCCGCGCCACTTTTTTAGGCAAGATAGAAGATTTATAGTGTCCACGCGGGACCAAGGGGATTCGCAGTCCCCGAACTGGCCGAGTCTCAGCGATGATCTTCCGCCAACTCTTCGACAGCGTGTCCAGTACTTACACCTATCTCATCGCCAGCCGGCGCGGCGGCGAAGCGCTCATCATCGATCCGGTGCTCGAGAAGGTCGACCGTTATATCCAACTCGTCGAGCAGCTCGACCTCAAACTGGTCAAGGCCGTGGACACGCATCTGCATGCCGATCACCTGACCGGGCTGGGCGCGCTGCGCGATCGCACCCATTGCGTGACGGTGATGGGCGAACGCAGCAAGGTCGACGTGGTGTCGATGCGACTGTCGGAGGGCGATAAGCTCACCATCGAAGGCGTGGCGCTCGACGTGCTCTACACGCCGGGGCATACCGATGATTCCTACAGCTTTCTGATGCAGGATCGCGTATTCACCGGCGATACCCTGCTCATCCGCGGCACCGGCCGTACCGATTTCCAGAACGGGGACGCGCGCGCGCAGTACGACTCGATTTTCAACAAGCTGCTTCGCTTGCCGAACGACACCATGATCTTCCCCGCCCACGACTACAAGGGCGAAACAGTTTCGACCGTCGGCGAGGAGAAGGCATTCAATCCGCGCCTGCAGGTGAAGTCGGTCGATCAGTATGTCGACTTGATGAACAACCTCAATCTTCCCAATCCGAAGATGATGGACGTCGCGGTGCCGGCGAACATGCGCGTGGGCCTCGCCCAAGAGGACATTGCGCGTCGCGGTTGGGCCGTGAGTGCCGCCGAGGCACTCTCGCTGGCCGGGCAACCCGACGTTGTGCTCGTCGATCTGCGAGAGCGCGGCGAGCGCGAGAAGCACGGCGTCATCGCCGGCTCGCTGCACGCCCCCTACCCCGATCTCCCAGCCAACGTCCGTCCGGGCGGCATGCTGCACGAACTTGCGCGCGCGACCCGCAAGCGCATCGTCTTTTACTGTGCCTTTGGGGAACGCTCGGCTATGGCGGTGCAGGCTGCCCAGGACGCAGGCCTCGCTTCGACCGCTCACATCCAGGGCGGGATAGATGCCTGGAAGAAAGCGGGCGGGCCGCTGCTGCGCTAGCGCAATTCCGCCCGACAGCCGTGGCCGACGATCTCGCGCAGTCCGCGAGCACTGGTTACGGCTGTTTCCGATTGCGCCGGGAGCACGGGTCCAGTTAGGAATTCACCGCAATATCTGCCCGAGGAACAGTTTCGTGCGCTCGTGCTGGGGATGGCTGAAGAAAGCTTCAGGCTCGTTCACCTCGATAATCTGCCCGGCATCCATCAGGACCATGCGACTCGCGACCTGGCGGGCAAAACCCATCTCGTGGCTCACCACGACCATTGTCATACCGTCGAGCGCGAGGCCCACGATGGTATCGAGCACCTCCTTGACCATTTCCGGATCGAGCGCTGATGTGGGCTCATCGAACAGCATGATCTTCGGCTGCATGCACAGTGCCCGCGCGATCGCCACGCGCTGCTGCTGCCCACCAGAGAGCTGGGCCGGGTATTTGTCCGCTTGTTCCGGAATGCGAACCCGGCTGAGATAATGCCTAGCGAGCTCGTCGGCCTCGCTCTTCGGCATCTTGCGAACCCAGATCGGCGCGAGTGTACAGTTCTCGAGCGCGGTCAAATGCGGGAACAGATTGAACTGCTGGAACACCATCCCGACCTCGCCCCGTACCTCGTCGATTGTCTTGAGATCGTTCGTGAGCTCCGTCCCGTCGACGATGACGCGCCCGCGCTGCCAGTCTTCAATGCGGTTGATACAGCGAAGCAGCGTCGACTTTCCGCTGCCCGAAGGGCCGCAGATGACGATGCGCTCTCCCTGCATGACCTTGAGGTCGATCTCGCGCAGCACGTGGAAGCTGCCGAACCATTTGTGGAGACCGATGATCTCGATCGCAACCTCGTGCGCCGTCGTGCGCATATCGGAGGCCATGCCTGATCGACCCGGCCTTGGCTGTCGATTGCGGTCGCCCAACGTCTTGCCTCAATGCAAGCGATCGGTGTTCATGCGCCGCTCCATGAACAGTGCGTAGCGTGACATTCCGAAGCTTCCGGCAAAATAGATTGCGCCGGCGAACGCAAAGCCGGTGAAAAGCGTGACCGGAGTCGCCCAGCTCGGATCGGCAAAGGCCGCGCGCAATTGTCCGAGCAGATCGAATATCGCAACGATCAGCACTAGGGTCGTATCCTTGAATAGCGCAATAAACGAATTGACGATGCCGGGAATGACCAGCCGCAAGGCCTGCGGCAAAATGACGAGGCCCATCATGCGCCAATAACCAAGCCCGAGTGCCATGGCCCCCTCGAACTGGCTGCGCGGGATCGCCTGCAGGCCGCCGCGCACGACTTCCGCCATATAGGCTGCTGCAAACAACACTACGCCGATCAACACGCGGGCCAGCCCATCGATTCTCCAATCGCTCGGGAGGAAGAAAGGCAGCATGTAGGTCGCGAAGAAGAGCACCGTGATCAGCGGGACGCCGCGCCAGAACTCGATGAAAACAATGCAGATCGTCCGCGTGATCGGGAATTGCGAGCGCCGTCCGAGCGCGAGCAAAATGCCCAGCGGCAACGAAAACATGATGCCGGTGAACGAGATCACCAGAGTGACAAGAAGCCCGCCCCAGACGCCGGTCTCGACGTGCGGTAAGCCAAACATGCCGCCGACCAGCAGAAAAAAAGCCAGCATCGGGAAAGCACCAAAAAAAACGATCGCCGTGAGGCCCTTATGCGGCACCGAGGGAACGAGCAGGGGGACGAGCAGCACCGCGCCGAGCACGTAGATCACATCGACCCGCCACTGCTCGCTTACCGGATAGAAGCCGTACATGAATTGGCTGAACTTGGCAACTTGGCTGTGATGAACGGCCAGCAGGCGCCGACCTCCCGTCCGACTGTTTCCGGCAGGCAATCGAGCCGGCTCGAGCCGGTCCAGACGGCATCGACGAACAAAAATTTCAGCGTTGGCCACACTAGGGCGACGATGACGACAACACCGAGAAGCGTCAGCGTGGTGTTGAGCAGGCCGCCGAATAATCGCGCGCGTGTCTGCGTCAATGCGCCGACATTCGCTACCGGTGGCGGCTCGGGCTCGATGAGCGCACGGCGAATATAAGATTCTCGCGACGTCGCCGACATCAGCGTTCCGCTATCCGGATGTGGGCGTTGTACCAGTTCATCAGCGCGCTCGTGATCAGTGAAATGCCGAGATAGACCGCCATCGTCATCGCGATGATCTCGATCGCCTGCCCCGTCTGATGCAGTGTGGTGCCCGCGAAAACGGCGAACAGGTCAGGATAGCCCACGGCAACCGCAAGCGAGGAGTTTTTCGTGAGGTTGAGATATTGGTTTGTGAGCGGCGGCACGATGACGCGCAGCGCTTGTGGCACGACGACGAGACGCAACGCCAGACTCGGCCGCAGGCCGAGCGCAGAGGCAGCCTCCGTCTGCCCGCGAGGGACCGCTAGCACGCCAGCGCGCACGACCTCGGCGATGAAGGCGGCGGTGTAGATTGTGAGCGCGAGGACGAGCGCGACGAATTCGGGGAGCAGCCGGAAGCCACCGACGAAGTTGAAGCCGCGGAGCTCCGGCCGTTCGAAGCCGATCGGAAAGCCCGTCGCTATAAGCGCAATGAGCGCCGGCACGATCAAGAGCGCCAGAGACGTACAGAGCAGTGGGAATTGCCCGCCGGTGCGACCCTGCCGGTGCCTGGTCCACAAGTTGAGCGCGACTGTCGCCAGCACGCTCAACACGAAAACGCCGAGCACCCCGCCTGCTCCCGCCGCCCAGACCGGAGCAGGCAGAATGATGCCCCGATTGTTCAGAAAAATCTCACCGAAGAGCGAGACGCTCTCGCGCGGGGGTGGCAGCGTCCCCAAGACGGCGAGATACCAGAACAGGAGCTGGAACAGGAGCGGCAAGTTTCGGATCAGTTCGACGTAAGCTCCCGCGAGCCGCGCCACGAGCCAATTGCGGGACAGCCGTGCAATGCCGACCACAAAGCCGAGGATGGTCGCAAACACGATGCCGATCCCGGCGACAAGGAGCGTATTGAGAAGGCCGACTAAGAATACGCGGCCATAGGTGTCCGACTCGGCGTAGGAAATCAGCGATTGATTGACGCCGAACCCCGCTGTGTTCTTGAGAAAGCCGAAGCCGCTGGTGATTCGTTGTGCTTCAAGATTTGCCTTGGCGTTCAGCGCGAATTCGCAGCCCACCCACAGTACGGCCATCAGAAACAGAAACTGATAGAAAGCAGCACGGATCTTCGGGCGACGATAGATCGCAACCCGCGGCGAAGCCAAAGCATGCTCAAGTTGGATTGGCACGCGAATGGCCGTCCGTGTTGTCTCATTATCATCCGCGGAGGCGGACGATCCACTTACTAGAGACAGGGATGCTTCGCACTGCAACGAAGCGCTTTACTGCATACCCGCTCTCGCGGCCATGACAATCCGCAGCAGAAGTCGCAAGCATACCATGTCGGCCGCAAGCTTACCGCACTGGCGGCGCGTACTGAATGCCGCCTTTGGTCCACAGCCGATTGATGCCGCGACTGATACCGAGCTTGGAGCCCGTTCCCACATTGCGCTCGAACACTTCACCGTAATTGCCGACTTGTCTGACAATGCGCACCACCCAGTCCTTCGTCAGCCCGAGCTGCTCGCCGAAATTACCCTCAACGCCCAACAGGCGCCTGATTTCCGGCTGGTTTGACTTCAACGCCTCGTCGACGTTTCGGGAGGAGACACCAAGCTCCTCGGCATTGAGCATGGCATAAAGCGTCCACTTGGCAACGTCGAACCATTGATCATCGCCATGGCGCACAAGCGGTCCGAGTGGTTCCTTGGAAATGATCTCGGGCAGAATGACGTGGTCGTTCGGATTGGTGAGCTTGAGCTTCTCCGCGTAGAGCTGCGACACATCGGTGGTGAAGACGTCACAGCGGCCCGCCTCGTAGGCTTTGACCGTCTCGTCCGCAGAGCCGAACGCGATGACCTCGTATTTCATGTTGTTGGCACGGAAAAAGTCCGCAAGGTTGAGTTCGGTCGTAG
>VAZQ01000471.1 GCA_005883115.1 Alphaproteobacteria bacterium
GACTCCGCTCTCGTCGTGCGTTCACAGCGGATGGGTACCTAAGAGGGAAAATATGCAAAGGGATTCGCTTCTGAGCCGCTACATCTATGCAACCTCGATCGTGCTGCTGGGACTCGGCTCAGCGGCAAGCGCTCAAGGCCTGCCGTCCTACATGGAACCAATCGAGGGTCGAACCGTCTCCAGCCCCGCAGATACCGCCACCAAGAACGTGCTGGTCCTCAATAGCATGATGTTCGAGCTTTATGACGACGCGGCTAGGGTCCTTCAAGCGAATATGCTGAGCAAGCATCCGGTGATCCTAGGCCTGTTCTCGGGCGCGGGGGGCCGGTTCATCCTCTATCGGCCGGGCATGGCCCCGCTCGAGGCCCCTTCCGTGCCAATCGTGTACCAACTGCTCAAATCGGTAGGTCACAGCACGATGGCGCTGACCGAGATCGTGATGCCTTATCTCGACAATGCCGCCGATCAATCCTGGCGCAGCTCAATGGCCGCCTATCGCGCACGCATGAAGTCGGCGCTCGACGGGCTCGACGCGACGCCCATCCCGGCGGACTGGCGGGATAACAGTCGTATCATTCTCGAGAATAACGTCGCGTTTATGGACGATTGTCTGGCGAAAGGCTCGATCTCCTTCGCCGCCCTGCAAGAATTCTCGAAGAAGCTGAGCCCCTTACTCAAGCGCAATATCGCCTGGGCGGCGCAAACCCAAGTCGGTCATTGGATGAAGGTGATTGGGGAATGGAAGACGATGCTTGGCAGCGATTGGGAGAAAACCTACGCCGCCAGCAACACCATCTATGTGGCGCGGCAGAATAACATCTTATTCAGCGTGCTGGCGCAATATTTCGGACCGGAAGCGATCAATGATCGGCTGATGCTGATCGAGACCATCTCGTTCACGACGACGCCCGACGATATGCTCACATCGCTCACCCGCATCATCGCCGATCGCTCGGTCGGCGCGTTATTCTTCGGCAATTACCACCTGATGGATTACGAGCTGATGGGCGGCGATGCGCGCGCTGCAATCATCGCCGAGGACGAGAAGCGCGGGATGAAGGCGTTTCTTCCGCCGGCCGTGCCGTTCGGCTCGAAGCAATGGCCGACCTTGATCACGCCGGGATCGGGCCCCACTTCGCTCGCCGACGTCCAGTGAGAAGGCTGAACGATCGAGTCGAATTGGCAGAACACAGCTACCGTTCGCGGCACGGTCCGCTCATCCCGATCACTTAGTTGGGACACACTGCTCCCGCTTTCACCCACGCTTCCACAAGCGCTCCCGCTTGCTTCTGCGTGCCGGGCGCGGGCAGGCGGCCAAATCCCGGCGCCCAGGCCCAGCCGACGAGAGTATCGGTGCCGATGTGATGAACGAGTTCTTCCAATGACCGGCCACCATTACGCGCGGGGTCCTTGATCTGTGCACAGATCTCACCGAGCGTTTTGCCTTCCCATGCCATTTCACGTGGTGCGAGATGCCACTCCGGGTGTCCCGGGATGCGGGCAGGATCGAAATTGGCCTGCTGGTGGCAGCTCGAGCAACGCATGGTGGGAAGACCATGACCATCGGCACCGCGCTCGACCGGCGGCTGGTGGAGCCGGCCCTGTTCGCCCTGGTGGGGGTGATCGCCGGCTGGATGGCAGTTCACACAGCGCGGATGGGTCAACACTTTGCCAAGTTCGGTAAACATTGCCGCTGATCGCGCCGCTGTGTCGACGATCGAGGCGAAGCTCTCGGGTGTTGCCAGATTGACCGATTGCTCGGAAACGCCGTCCAGGGTCGGCGTGCCGGTCAGTAAGGCCGCAAGCGCAACGAGGACTTTGATCCGCATCTCCGAATTCATCCTCAAGGGCACTCACCTATCACAACATCGCCAGCATCGCGGGAGACGGCCGATGGCCAAGATGGGCGCGTCAAGCCTCGCTAGTCCCGCGACAGATAGCGTCCTGGATCGGCGAGAATCACGTCGCGCACAGCCTCGTGATATTTGATGTAACCGGTACAACGGCACAGATGACCGTCGAGTGCCT
This sequence comes from Alphaproteobacteria bacterium, assembly GCA_005883115.1. Lineage (GTDB taxonomy): Bacteria > Pseudomonadota > Alphaproteobacteria > Rhizobiales > Xanthobacteraceae > VAZQ01. The sequence goes on from VAZQ01000471.1 coordinate 2,029, forward strand.
CGGCGATCGTTTTCTCGAGATCGGCACGCGCCACCGGCTTCTTCGCTAAACGCTCCAACAGAACCTGCCCCTCGTTGACAAAACCAGGGGTGCAATAGCCACACTGGAACGCGAAATGGTTGATGAAGGCTTTTTGCAGGACAGAAAGCTCGCCGTCCTTCGCATGACCTTCGATTGTGCGGATGGCCTTGCCATTGAAGTTCATCGCCGAAACCACACAGGTTGGCATCG
>VAZQ01000472.1:0-2834 GCA_005883115.1 Alphaproteobacteria bacterium
TCCACTCTCGTCTTCACGTCTGACCCGGGCGAACTCTCGGCTGCGGATTTCTTTATCGTGACGGTACCGACCCCAATCGATCAGGCGCGCCGACCGGACTTGACGTCGTTGCTGGGCGCCTCGGCGACGGTGGGCAAGGCTTTGAAGAAGGGCGACATCGTTGTCTACGAATCTACGGTCTATCCCGGCGCAACCGAGGAAGATTGCGTGCCAGTCCTCGAACAGGTCTCGGGTCTGGCGGCGGGCCGCGATTTCACCGTGGGCTATTCGCCCGAGCGGATCAATCCGGGTGATAGGGCTCATCGGTTCGAGACAATTACAAAGGTGGTGGCTGGTCAGGATGCACGCACTCTCGAGGTCGTTGCTGCGGTGTATGGCTCCGTCGTAACGGCCGGCCTGCACAAGGCGCCGTCCATAAAAGTCGCGGAAGCGGCCAAGGTGATCGAGAACGCACAACGCGACCTCAACATCGCTTTCATGAACGAGCTTTCCGCGATCTTCCACCAACTCGACATCGATACCGGCGACGTGCTTTCGGCGGCTGCGACAAAATGGAATTTCATCAATTTCACACCGGGCCTCGTCGGTGGCCACTGCATTGGTGTCGATCCCTATTACTTGACGTTTCGAGCGCAAAAGGCGGGCTACCATCCCGACGTGATCCTCGCCGGCCGGCGCATCAACGATTCCATCGGGATACGCGTCGCGCGCGAGTGCCTGCGCCGCCTTCTGAAAAGCGGCACGCAAGCGCCGCGAGTCACAGTGCTCGGACTGACATTTAAGGAAAACGTCGTCGACATCCGAAATTCGCAGGTTATCGACATCATCCGTGAGTTGCAGTCGTTCGGCATATCCGTTCAGGTCAACGATCCCTTTGCCGACGACGCGGCGGCGCTCAGGGAATATGGCCTTACATTGCAGAAAGAACCGCAACCCGCGGACGCGGTCGTGCTTGCGGTGGCTCACGACGCTTATCGCAAATCGGGCTGGCCGTTGATTACGCGCTTGCTCAAAGACGGTCGCGGGTTGGTGATGGACGTCAAAGGGGCACTCGATCCGCTCAAAAAGCCCGCCGGCATCCAAGTTTGGCGGCTTTGACCTTAAATGTTGGTTATGGCCGCCTCGGCTTGACGTTTTGCGTTGGGGCGGCTTGAAGTGTCGCGACCACCCAGGGATTTCGTCGATGCTGACCCAAATCATCCCGGTGATCATGTGCGGTGGCGCGGGAACACGGCTGTGGCCAGTCTCGCGCGAAAGCATGCCGAAACAGTTCGTACCTCTGGTCGGCGAGGGCTCGACCTTTCAACAGGTGCTTGGGCGCATCTCCGACCCCGAGTTGTTCGGCCGTCCGATCGTCATCACCAACACGGACTTCCGATTCGTGGTTGCGGAGCAATTGCGCGAGCGCGGCGTCGAAGCCGACATCGTGCTCGAGCCCATGAGCCGCGATTCCGGCCCCGCGGTCGCAGTTTCCGCCGTGCTTGCGGCCGAGCGCGATCGCAATGCGCTGGTGCTGGTGCTCGCAGCCGACCACGTGGTGCGCAAACCCGAGGAATTCCATGCGGCCTGCCGGCTTGCCGCCGCCGCCGCCGGCGAGGGACGGATCGTCACTTTCGGCATCGAGCCCACGCATCCTGCGACGAGTTACGGGTACATCCGCCCTGGCGAGAAGCTCAATGGCGCATCCGCTCGCACCGTCGACGCATTTGTGGAGAAACCGGACGCTGCTACGGCCGCGAATTACGTGGCGGAACGCTACCTGTGGAACAGCGGCAACTTTTTATTCCATGCCGCAACGATGCTTGGCGAGATCGAACGCTTCGAGCCGGTGATGGCGGAGGCTGCCAAGGCGGCCGTCGCCGGCTTCACGCGCGATCTCGACTTTCTGCGACTGGCGAGCGAGCCGTTCGCACGCGCGCCGAAGAAATCGATCGATTATGCGGTGATGCAGCGCACCAAGCTCGCTGTGGTGATCCCGACCGATCCGGGCTGGTCGGATATCGGTAGCTGGAGCTCCGTCTGGGAGGTGCTCGACCACGACGCCGCCGGCAATGTGACCGACGGCCCCGTCGTCATGCTCGACAGCCACAACAGCTTAGTGCGCTCGGAGGAATCGGTGCTCACCACGGTCGTCGGGCTCGATGACGTGATCGTGGTGTCGACCGGAGACGCGGTGCTGGTCAGCGCGCGCGCTAAAGCCGAGCAGGTGAAGGCGCTCGTCGAGGGGCTCAAGGCGCACAACCACCGCGCGGCGATCGAGCATCGCCGAATTTACCGTCCGTGGGGCTACTACCAAGATGTCGATAACGCGCCACGCTACCGCGTCAAACGCATTGTCGTGAAGCCCGGAAGCAAGCTCTCGCTGCAGAAGCATTTCCACCGCTCGGAGCATTGGGTCGTGGTGAAGGGAACGGCCGAGATCACGCTCGGCGAGCAGGTGCGCAGCGTGCACGAAAATGAGTCGGTCTATATCCCGATCGGCAGCATTCATCGCCTCGCCAACCCCGGCAAGATCCCCCTCGAACTGATCGAGGTGCAGGTCGGAAGCTATCTGGGCGATGATGACATCGTTCGCCTGGACGATGTGTACGGACGCGCGGCCAATCAAATTCCCTGATAGCAGGGAAAATACAGGGAATTTCGCACGTTTGAGCCTGCAATTTCATTTTTGAACGCTTCATTGGCGATTAGATTCAAACGCTTGCGGCAAAATTCCCTGCGCGGCTGAACAGGGAATATTTTTGGAGGAATAGGGAAATTGAAATGATCGATCAGGGAAATTGGGAAATTGCGTCAGTGAACAGCGAACAATTTCAGGCGCCGGACGGTTACTA
>VAZQ01000472.1:2959-3415 GCA_005883115.1 Alphaproteobacteria bacterium
GCGGTAGTTCTCCGGCAGATTCAACCTCGAAATCCGGCAATCGGTGCGCCGGGAGTGGCAGGCCGTGAAGCGGCTAGCATAAATTTTGGGAATCTTGTGAATTGGAACTTCGCAGGATCGGACGAAGGCGGCCATCGCGCCGCCGCCATCTACACTCTGATCGAGACCCGCCAAGCTCAACGACGTCGACCCGCAGGCTTGGCTCGCAGACGTGCTCGCCCGATTGCCCGATCATCCAGCCAAGCGAATCGCCGATCTATTGCCCTGGAATTGGCGCCCGCAGAACCTCGCCGCTGAAGCTGCTTGATCCAACAGCCGGGTCGCCCGAGCCGATCCTACTGCCCCGTGGTCTTCACCGGACGCGTACTCTACACACGCCAAACGATCATTGGGATTTGCTTATCCTCAGGGCATGATGGGATTAAGCCAATGCAATCCGCGGAACCGCGCAAAATC
>VAZQ01000473.1:0-493 GCA_005883115.1 Alphaproteobacteria bacterium
TTCAGCGCCTCGTCTGGCCTGAGCGCAAGCGGCGCGCGCAAGCGTTGCTGGAAAATCTCACCCTCGCCGAGTTCGCGGGTCACTATCCGCACCAATTGTCCGGCGGAATGCGGCAACGCGTGGCGCTCGCGCGCACGCTCGCGGTCGATCCATCAGTGTTGTTGCTCGACGAGCCATTCTCGGCAGTGGATGCGCAAACGCGCATGGTGCTGCAGCGCGAGCTCGCGCAAACGCTCAGACGTGCGGGCAAGACCGCGCTGCTGATTACGCATGACCTGCTCGAAGCGGTGACGCTGTCGGACCGTGTGCTGGTGATGAGCCGACGGCCCGGCCGCATCATCGACGAGATCCGCATCGAACTGCCGCAGCGCGAGGATCCGATCGAGCGCCGTCAGGCACCGACGATCGACGACTATCTGGCGCGGCTGATGAGTCGGCTCGACATCCGTCAGACCGAAGAACGCCCGGCGGGAGCGTCGGCGTGAAGCGCGTT
>VAZQ01000473.1:504-3457 GCA_005883115.1 Alphaproteobacteria bacterium
TGGTGCGCAGGGGAACGGCGGCCAGCGTGGCCTTGCTGCTCGTCATGCTCGCGGCGTGGCAGTGGGGACCAGGTATTCTCGGCATTCCCGTCTTCATCATCCCACCGCTGTCATCCGTGTTCGATGAATTCTTGCGCATGCTGGCGGTGAGCGGGCTGATGACGCATACCGGCGTCACCGCCGCCGAGGTGATCGCCGGTTTTCTGCTCGGCAGCCTGCTCGGTGCGTTCTTCGGCTACTTGCTCGGCATGTCGCCGACCGCCGAGTTTGCGCTCTCACCTTACATCCTTGCGCTGCAGATCGCGCCCAAGGTCGCATTCGCACCGCTGTTCATTCTGTGGATGGGCTTTACCGTTTACCCGAAGATCTTGGTCGCCATTCTCATCGTGTTCTTTCCGGTCATGGTCAATGTGCTGACCGCGATCCGCACGGTCGATCCGGACCTGATCAACCTCGCGCGGGCGTTCACCGCGACGCGCGCGCAAATTTTCTGGAAGATCGAATTCCCGGCTTCGCTACCGCCATTATTCGCCGGTTTGCGCATCGCTTCGACGCTGGCCGTTGTCGGCGTGGTGGTGGGGGAATTGGTCGGGGGCAATCTCGGGCTCGGCTATCTACTGGCTTTCGGCGAGGGCCAGGCGAATACGGCGATGGTATTCGTTGCGATCCTCATGCTGACCTTGGTCGGAGGCATCGCTTATCTGGCCGTCATCCTCGTGGAGCAGCGCGTGCTCCACTACCTGCCGCGGCGCGCGATCAGCGGGATGTAATAACGACTCCGTACTAGGCAGGCGGCAATTAGGGCCTTAACTCGCCACGTCCGCGCCCTAAGACGAGTGATGCCAGCCAATGAGGTCGATTGCCTATCAATTCTTTTGCGTCAGCCGGAATCCGGCGAGCACGATGCCAAAGCCCGCGAGCTGGGCGAGGCTCGGCACCTCGCCGAGCGCGAGGAAGCCGATCAGAAGCGTGATACCCGGGGCCAGCGCGGGAAATACCGCGGCGCGGCCGGCGCCGAGCAGCACGCGCCGGCGCCGGCGAAGGCGCCTTGCAGCGCCAATTGCAGGAGGTTTTCCGCAAGTCCCAATGCGATCATCCGCTCGAAGCCGAAGGCGAACCAATGGATCGCAATATCGACGAGCGACACCACGCTGGTGACGGCGACCGCGCGCGTCGGCGCAATGTGCCACAGCCGCAGCAGCGTCGCGAAAGAAGCAAACATCAATCCCGCGGTGGCGAAGGAGAGATCGCCGATCAAGCCGTGCGCGCCGATGGTTGCGAGCGCATCGCCCCCGATCACCGCAAGGCCGGCGACGATCACTGCCGCGCCTGCCGCGCGCCGCGCCGGAAGCCTTTCCTTGAGCACGAGCGTTGCCAGCGCGAGACCGCCGAGCGCGGCACAGGAGGGTTGGATCACCCCGCCATGGGCGAGCGGCACGAAGAGGAACCCCGCATAACTCAAGAACGCGAACGGCGGGCCGCCGAGCAGCGTTAGCGCCACTGCCTTCATCCATCCCACACCGCCGAGATCGCCAAATCCTTGCCAGGCCACGAAGGGCAGGAACACGAGCCCGGCCCAGACGAAACGATGCAACACGATGTCCGCGGGGGAAAACCCGACCGCGATGCCGTGGCGCGCGGCGACGAAGCCTGCCGCCCAGAACAGCGCAGCCCCGGCGCCACAGGCGATGCCGGCGGCCGGCGCAGCGATGGCGGGACGGGCGGGATCGGACTTCAAGACGTTCCTTCGAGGGCAACCCTGCATACGCGGGCCGATAATTAGCAGTTGCCGCGCGGCGCGTGCCCATTACCAATGGGAGCTAAGGATTCGCACACATGGCCGCTCTCGACGCAATCAGCATTGGCATTCTGTTCGGCGCGCTCCTGGTGCTGGCCGGCATCATGTCGAGCTTGGTGGCCATGCGCTTCGGAGCCCCGTTGCTGCTCGTGTTCCTGATCGTTGGCATGCTCGCGGGCGAGGGCGGTCCAGGCGGCATTCAGTTCGACGACGTGCACACGACCTATGTGGTCGGCTCGATCGCGCTCGCGCTCATTCTGTTCGATGGCGGCTTGCGCACCCGCTTCGCCACGTTCCGCAGCGTGCTGGCGCCGGCGGTCACGCTGGCGACCGTTGGCGTCCTGATGACGGCGGCGTTGACGGCTCCGGTGGCGAAATTTCTGCTCGGCATGACCTGGACCGAGGCGCTGCTGGTCGGCGCGGTCGTCGCCTCGACCGACGCCGCAGCGGTGTTCTTTCTGATTCATGCCGGCGGGCTGCGGCTGCGCCCGCGCGTCGGCGCGACCCTCGAGGTCGAATCCGGCAGCAACGATCCGTTCGCCGTGTTGCTGACGGTCATCCTGGTCGAGTTTCTCACCGTCGGGGATCGCTCCTGGCAGCACGTGCTCTCGGTGCTCGCGGAGCAGGCGGCACTCGGCACGCTGATCGGAATTCTCGGTGGGCGTGCCATCGTCATCGTCCTCAACCGGCTGGCGCTGGCGCAGGGCCTGCATGCGCCCTTCGTGACCACAAGTGCGCTGGTGATTTTCGCCCTTGCCTCGGTGCTGCACGCCTCGGGCTTTCTTGCCGTCTATCTTGCGGGGCTCGTCGTCGGCAACCGGCCGACGCGCGCGCACAATACGGTGGTGGTGTTTCTCGACGCCGTTACCTGGCTCGCGCAAATCGTCATGTTCGTGCTGCTCGGCCTGCTGGTGTGGCCGATGCGTCTTGTCGACAGTATTTTCCCGGCGCTGGCGGTGGCGGTCGTGCTCATGTTCATCGCGCGCCCCGCCGCGGTGTTCGCCTGTCTGGCGCCGTTTCGCTTCGCGTGGCGGGAAAAGGCCTTCATCTCCTGGGTCGGATTGCGCGGCGCGGTCGGCATTTTCCTTGCCTCGATCCCGCTGCTGATCGGATTGCCCAATGCGCATCTCTATTTCGATATCGCCTTTGTGGTGG
>VAZQ01000474.1 GCA_005883115.1 Alphaproteobacteria bacterium
GCGGAAATTGTGGGACCAAACAACGGCGCGGAATCTAAAACAACCGAAGCAATGGCGGGAGCGCGGTCGCGACATCAAGGCTGCGATGACGACCATCGCAGCAACGGCGCCAAGGCTTTCGAGGCTGGTGCTACCGAAATCTCCGGCTCAAGCGGCGAGCTTCTCGTTACGAGACGGGCCAAATTTTCTTGTGGTTGCGGTACACCGCGTAGTATCCGCCAAGCTGGCGACCGACGAATTTGACGGCTTCGTCCTTAGTGGAAAATTCTCGCACAGGCCCGCCACATGCGCGCAGGACGCGCCCCGCTCTCACCATTAGGCGGACCTTGAACGGCGCCGGGTCAGGTTCGGGATGAGTGTTAACTGACCGTCGTTCATCTGCGGAAGCGCCTCACCCTCTTCTTCGCGCCGCCCTGGAATACGGCGCGGCAAGCCGGGCTAAGGTGGCGACGGTAATGGGACATGCAGGCGCTGACACGCTGAACGTCCGGGACATACTGGTTGCAGAGCCGCATCGCGTCTGGTTCGCAAGCCGCGCGTTGCTGCGGGGTCCACTGCTGCGCTCTTGCGGGCAAAGACGCGCACGTGAGCGCGAGACCGAGAAGCGCAAGGCCGGTGACTAGTCGCAGATTCAATGCGCCGCGAAATCCCACTCTGGACCCTCCGTTGGTGCGTTCTGCCCCAGTATTACCGTCAGCTCGACAGGCGTGGCAATAGCGAGATCACTTCGAGGGACGATCCTGGCAAGGCCTAGACCGTCATGCGCTGATGACGATGATCGCGCACGCCTTCCTCCAGCATCGCCGTCTCGCAACAGCAAGGCGGAAAAAAAGAATCAACGTTTCGGCAATGCGGGCATCGTCGCGGTGGTAGTCGAGCGATAAGTTCGAGGATGGCGTGGCGCACGGCTGGCCGAGTTGGCTGGGGCGTGGCTCAGATGCGCTGGAAAACTTCCGTGCCTCGCACTCTTGCCACGCGGCCGTTTGGCAACGCGTATGTCGCGACCCCTCTCGTGACAAGGGTCGTCGGGCTGACAAAGCGTCCAGACCAGACCGTGGTCGCTCTGCAATCTGTCGTCCAGTTCCTCGAGGTCTGGAACACGACCCGAGGGCCGCGAACACGCCCTACTAGATCGTAGGGAACTCCCTGGCAGGTGCCCGCCGGACCGCTCACGAAAACTCCGGTGAAATTTCCCGTGGCGGGATCGACTGCCAAGATCTTCAGCAGCGCGCCTCGCTGACTCTGCCAAAGGGATGGGAACAAGCCTTGCGCGGAAGCGGCAGCAGCGGAGGCGAGAAGAAGAAACAGAGCCGTAATGATACGAAACATCGTCTACTCCAGGCTGGTAGTTGTCTGTCGACTGCGGAGATGTGGACGAATACGTCCTTGCCGACTGCCTGCGGCTGTATGAATCCATAGCCCTTGGTTGGATTGAACCACTTCACCACGCCGCGCGCCATTGGCGATCTCCACTGACGATCCGCACATATTATTCCGATCGGCGGCGGGGTCGGCAACGCAGCAACCGACTTGTGCACACCTCGATTTTGGTCCCGCAGCCGGTTGCTCAGCGCCGCCCCTGTGGGGCCGTTAGAAGCGTGCCGCGCGTTTTGGCGTGCTACTGCACTGTTGGAAATCCCCTAAACTCTAAGCCCCGTCCGCAGCGGCGCTTTTTCTCTGAGCCCGAAATCGACCATTTCGTGATGGCCATCACATCGGCCGAAGCCATAGTCGGGCATACCGCTCCCATCAGATAACTGAGCTACCGCATGTTGCGCTTGAGCTGATTGAGCGGGAGAACTCAGATGCGCAAGATCAGCCTGATTGCCGTTGCCGCTGCTGTGATCGCGACTGGTTTCGGAGTGTGGGCGGCATCGACCACCAATGCGCGTGTCGCTCCCTCGTCAGGTCAAGGGATTGAATCGTTCCAACTGATGATGAACGCAAAGGAACTGCCTACTGTGGAGTTTGGCGACTATACCTTCGTGTTCCGTTGAGCGGTCCTTATCGCGACTGAAGGTCTCGGTGTTCGACCGAGCCAAAAGGCGAAGCTAATGCCCTCGAAAGCGAAGCCAACCACTGCCGCGCCGTTCCGCCGCCGGAGCCAGCGCTTCGACCCGGCCATGAAAGCTGGAATCGGGGCCACCGCCTGCAGCGTGCTCATTTTGGCCCTCGTCTTGCTGGCGATGCACACGCTGCCGGTCAGCATCGGATAACCAGACCTAGAATTGCTTCGGTCCAGGCTGCTTGTCGCGCTTGCGGCAGAACGTAGCCGAACTGAGTTCGAGCTAGAGGACGAACGCGAGACGCGAGAATGGCCGCCGATAGGAACTTCAGAACTTTGTTTTGCTGCTCGTCGCGTTGCGCTCGGCTTACCGCCCTTTATCCATTAGGCAGCCTCTTGGCAAGCGCTCAGCGTGGCAATGGGCTCTGTTTCC